>JAJFTV010000018.1 GCA_021372725.1 Chloroflexota bacterium
TCCTGTTCAGATCATGCAGGGTGAGGCGGATGTGTTCGTGCCGCAGGAGTTTGGCCGTCATCTGTCAGCGAATCTGGCAAACGGGCGATTGCATCTGTTCCCGGGGAAGGGGCATTTACTTCCTTTTTCTTCAGATTTCCGAGAGGAGATGTTCAGTCAGGCAAGACAACTTCAAAAAATATCCCTATTGAAAGAAGAGAACAGTAAACGATAATCGGGGAGCAATGTCACCGCCGGAGTTCATTCCGGATAGCCATGCCCAGAGTCTCCATTGCATAAGGTTTCCTGACATAAGTGCCCGCTCCCAGCTTTTGCGCATCTTTGACACGGTCCGTTTCAGAGAATCCGCTCACAATGACGGCCTTCTGCTTCGGGTTGATTTCGAGAGCTCTCTGATAGGTTTCCAACCCATCAATTCCCGGGACCATGATCATATCCAGAACCAGGATGTCTGCATGATTCTGCCGGAGGAATTCCAGCGCTTCTTCCCCGCTGGACACCGCATGGACCTTGTACCCGAGTTTTTGAATCAATGCGGAAGCCACCTCTCTCTGTCCGGCAATGTCATCCACCACCAGCACCGTTTCCCCGCGCCCCATGTATTCTTCCATGCACTTTTTCTGCTGAGGGGAAGTCATTTCCTCGCGTGTAACCGGGAAATAAAGTGTAAAGGTTGTGCCCCGGCCAATTTCAGTCTGCACATCAATATATCCTTTGTGGTCTTTTACTGTTCCCCAGACAATTGCAAGGCCCAGGCCGGTTCCACTCCGGCCCATGGGTTTCTTTGTGTAAAACGGTTCAAAGATCTTCTCCCTGTTCTCGGCAGGAATACCCGTTCCCGTATCGGATACAGTCAGGACAACATAATCCCCTTCCTTAACCTCATCATAGCCAACAATTGGCTTTTCCAGATACCGGTTTTCTGTACGGATCGTGACGTAACCCTCCCCGGAAATAGACTCCGCTGCGTTTAACACCAGATTCATCAATGTCTTTTCCAGGTGGATAGGAGAGCCCTTGATTTTCAGCAGTGCTTCATGACAGACAACTTCGAAATTCACACGGGGATGATAGACTTGAATATTGTCAAACACAGGTGACTTGAGAAAACCTGAAACAACATCGTTGAGATCGATCACTTCTGAAGTTGTCACTCCACGTCTGGCCAGTGTGAGAAGATCCTGAACAATCGCGGCTCCTTTCTCCGTGGACCGCATAATTTTTTCTACGTGACTTCTGGCCCGCTGTCCTTCAGGAATCTCCATCAGCAGCAGCTCAGAATAACCCGTGAGAACCCCTAAAACATTGTTCAGATCATGGGCAACTCCTCCGGCCAGCTGCCCGAGAGCTTCCATTTTTTCCACCCGGTTCAGGCGCTCTTCCAGTTTTCTTTTTTCTTCCTCCGCACGCTTGCGTTCGGTGATGTCATTATAATAAATCTGATACCGTACAGCGCCATCCCAGAAGATTTCCTTGCGCAAGGCCTGCAGATGACGTATTTCGCCATTTTCCCTGACGATGCTTATTTCATATTCAGGCGGGCCAAACTTGCCCTGCAGTCTCAGTTCTTTTCTCCTCTGCCATGCAGCATAACTTTCCGGAGTATAGCGTTCTTTGATGGTTTTCTTCTTCAGCTCCTCAATACTGTTATAACCGTAGATATCCAGAATCGCCCTGTTGGCATAAATAGTTTCACCTTCTATGGTTGATATTCGCACACCCAGCGGGGAGTCATTAAAAGAATTGCGATAATTACTTTCACTTGCCCGCAGTTCGAGCTCTATCTGTTTGCGGTCGGTGATGTCCTGAAATGCGCCATGCACTTTAATGATTTTACTCCTGTCATCTTTTACCGCTTCTCCGATGGTTCTTACCCAGATTCTTTTCCCTCTGGCTGTGATAATCTCCGTTTCTTCATCATAGGGAATTCCTTTTTGGGCACAATCTGTAAATACCTTTCTCATTCTTGCTCGCCACTCAGGCGCGTTAAAGCTGATACCCTGTTCCACCAGTGGTGAGTATCCGACAGGCATCTCATGAATAACCGCCACTTCATCGGACCAGATAACACGGTTTTCTTCAAGATTGACGCTCCATCCGCCCAATTTTGCTTTTTCTCCCGCAATACGGAGAAGGGCATGGCTTTCCTTTGCCTTTTCTTCGCTCAGTTTGCGTTCAGTGATGTCGATCATAAAGTTTAAAGTAGCGGGCTTTCCTTCCCAGTTTATCCTGACAACATTCAAGTCTACCCAACGGAAGCCGTCGTTCTTATTCAGAAGCCTGAAAGAATATCTGGAGGGAACATTTTCACCATTGAGACGTCTGATGTGATTGTCCAGGACCATTTCACGGTCGTCGGGATGGATGAAATCGACAAAAGGCATTGATGAGATTTCTTCGTTTGAATAATCTGTCATCCCGGCAATTACGGGATTGAGAAATACAGCCTTAAAATCCTGGATAACAATAATAGCCTCACTGGCATTTTCAATGAGGGTACGATATTTTTCTTCGCTTTCATGAAGCGCCTCCAGAGCATGCTTGTTCTCGGCAATGTCGCGGCAGATAGCCAGAATATTTGGTTTTCCCCTGCCCAGAAAGGAAGTTAAACTGATTGACGCATCAAACAATGTCCCGTCATAACGGCAGTGTCTCCATTCAAAATACTGAGGCTGACCCTTGAGCACTGCACGGTTATTTGCCAGGGCCTGTTCTTTTGAGGAATTTCCATCAGGTTGAATCTCGGGTGAGAAGCGTGAAGGAGACTGCCCGATGATCTGCTCCCGGGTGCAGCCAAACATTTCCAGGGCTTTCGGATTACAGTCGATAAAGACGTCATTATCCAGCAGGAAAATGCTGTCCCCGGCAGATTCGAAAAGATGCCGGAATTTGTTTTCATTTTCCTGCTTCGCCTGGTCAGCCTCCCTTAATTTGGTGACGTCGGTAAAAAAGCCTGCATTGCATTTTACACTATCTACGACAACAGAAGCCATACTGATGTTCGCGTAAAAAATCGAACCGTTTTTGCGCATGCAGGGGATATTGAGTGCCCAATTCCTTTTTACCCGTTTCATAGCATCGAATTCAGCAAGTACTTTTTTCAGGGAATCATCAGGATGAATGTCCTTCACATCCAACTGTAAGATCTCTTCTTCCTGGTATCCAAAAATTTTGCAAAGCGCAGGATTGGCGTATTTAAAACGCTTCGTTTTCAACTCGGCTATGAGTATTCCCTCGGAAGCCGAGTTGAACAATGTTTTGAATGCTGATTCCTGAAGGTCATGTCCGGTGCTTTCGCGCTTTGCTCCCGATTTTTCCAGTTTTTGAATTTTCTTCCTGAGGGTTGATATTTCTGCAAGGAGTTCGGATTTTGTCTTGGAAGATTGCTTCATCTACAGGCCCCTGATTCCGTAAACAGTTGTGAATAGATAACAAAATGAGCGATGTTTTCAGAGCACAAAATTGAGCTTAAACTACAGGATCATTATGGAAATGTCAAAAGGAAATTATGCCGGTAATTACTGATTATCATGTTCCTGGGCTGGAAAGAGATAAAGAGGCTTTCATGAAGATCATCGTCGTGTCCGTAATGGTGCTCAGGGTATCTCTGAATATCGGGCTCAAAAACATATTAGCCTTACCCGCCCTGATGACGGCCGGCGAAATACCGATGCTTTTCATTATGTCCATTCCATAACGGAAAGCAAAGGCAATGCCTTCCTGTGATGCGCGAAGAATGTGTTTATTCGAATGAACATTGAAATTAATGTTATGCATTGAGCATCCAATGTTTTTGTTGTTCAGCATGCGTTCTGAACCATTGCCAAACGGAAGGACAGTCAAACCATCGCTGCCTGGAGCAATGTCTGAAACAGCATCATTCATCGCTTCGTATGACGAATCCGTAAAGCCGGCGTTATTTCTTGCCCAGGAGTTGAGAATTCCCGTAACGTTGATACAAAGCAAAACACCCAGCCGGGCATCGGTTTTTGTATGGTTGATATGGGCAAATGTATTGACGCGTGATTGCGGATCGTATGTAATATCACTGCTGATACCATACACAACACCCGATGTTCCAGCTGTTGCGGCAATCTCGCCGGTGTTGAGCACGTTCAACGAAAATGCGTTGTTCGGCTGATCACCTGCACGATAAGTCACGGGGATTCCCTTAACCAGTCGTAATTCCTCGGCGGCCTCAGCCGTCACTTCACCCTGGTTGGAAAATGCGGGCAGAAGGTCCGGAATCAATTTTTTGTCGAAGCCATAATAATCCAATAAGAATGAAGCTAACGCATCATTTTTAAAATCCCACATGATCCCCTCAGAAAGGCCGGACACCGTGGTACAAACGTTGCCCGTCAGTCTCATGGCAATGTAATCGCCGGGCAGCATAATTTTGTATATCTGACGGTAAATATCGGGTTCATTTTCTTTTACCCGCTTCAATTTCGAGGCCGTAAAATTGCCGGGGGAATTCAGCAAATGTGACAAGCACTGGTCGCCGCCGATATCCGTGAAAGCTTTTTCGCCATAGGACACAGCGCGGCTGTCGCACCAGATAATCGAAGGCCTCAGCACTTGACGGTTTCTGTTGATAACGACCAAGCCATGCATTTGATAAGATATCCCGATCCCCTTCACGCCGGAAGGATTGACATGCGATTCAGACAGGATATCTGCGGTAGCCGACTTGAGGTTGTCCCACCATAAATCAGGGTGCTGTTCAGCCCAACCCGGTTTTACAGCCTTGATCTCCATTTCCTTTTTCGGATAAAAAGCGGATGCCAGACATTTACCGCTTTCTGCGTCAAGTATGCTCGCTTTTACCGATGAGCTTCCGATATCATAGCCTATTAAATACATAATATTTCCATGCTTAGCCGATGATTTGTTATTTAATCTGCTGAACGTTTGCCCACGGTCTTACCTGCTTTTCTCTTCATCATTTATATCGCATGTTCAGCTTGAGTTCAGCTTTTTTGATTATCGTCGATTGGATGCTGTGTTTCATTGATATTGGTAATTTCTTTTCATGAAGAAAATTACAGAGGAATCATTTTACCCGATTCCTCTTTACGTTTATCAAGACCGCACTTCACATTTTATTATCAAAATCATCTGTTGAAATCACCTTGACCCACATACTCATTTTTCATATACTTATTATCATGATGAAAAAAGATCTTATCGATCTTATCCACTTTTCTATCATTCCCAAGGATGATCCGAAACAGGCGCTGCGCATCCGCCGCCTTTTTTTGGCATCTGCCACCTATCTTCTCTGTTTCTGTATTGCTTATATATCATATCTGACCGGCGTCACGGAATGGGAGGTGATAATCGGTTACCTGATTATCATGCCCAGCATCAATATTATATTGTATATCGTCCATCGCACGGGCCTGAATCTGAAAATGACCGATCCCAGTATGACGTCCGTGCAGATGTGTGCCGGCATCCTTGTAATCACGTATGGAATATATTTTTCCAGTGAGTCCCGCGGCGTCCTTTTGCTGACGTATATTATCGTCTTTCTCTTCGGTGTCTTCCGACTCAATACCCGCAGCTTTTTATATATCAGTGTCTTTACCCTCTTGGCTTATGGAATCAATATCGCTTTGCTCCAGATATACCGTCCCCAAGGCGTCAATTTTAATATTGAATATCTCCAATGGGGAGTCCTGGCCCTTGTCCTGGTGGCTTTTTCCGTCATCGGCGGATATATCAGTTCCCTCCGCCGCAATTTGAGCATCAGCCGCGCCACTATCCGGGAAATGGCGATCCGCGATGAACTGACCGGCCTGTACAACCGTCGCCATGTCCGTGAACTTCTTGAACACGAAAAAAATCGTTCCTTGCGCGGCGGCGACATCTTCTGTCTTGCCATGCTGGATATTGACCACTTCAAAAATGTAAACGACACATATGGGCATCATGCAGGAGATGCGGTATTGAAAGCAGTTGCCACCACGATTAAAACTACCATGCGCAACACAGAATTTTGCGGACGCTATGGCGGCGAGGAATTCCTGATCATACTGCCGCAAACGGATATTAAAGGAGCGTTTATCGGCGCAGAACGTGTGCGTACCAACATCGAAAATACCCTGTTTCCTGATATTGGCCCCGATTTTAAGATTACCGTATCCATCGGCCTTTCGGAATATAAAATGGAGAAAGACATGGATGATGTTATTGCCCGTGCAGACGAAGCCCTTTACCGGGCCAAAAAGGGTGGTCGAAACCGCGTTGAATTCGCCCAGTGATGAATAATCACCTTTAACGTCACCATCGTCCAAAGGCTTACCATTATCCATATTGATTGGCTGATGCAGGACTAGCCAGGACTTGTCTCATTAACGGAACCAATGTTTATTCATAATGTCTTTTTCGTCCGGAATCTGATCATCCGACATCGATTCTTCGAGCAGATGACTTGGCAGGAAGAACTTGTGGCGTTGATCATCTGGATTACAGCGCCGGCAATGACTGGGTTTACTATGAAGGGATAATGCGCCTGTGTGATGATGTTGTTGTTGTTCATTCGATATGATGCCGAGATGTAAAGCCTACAAAGGGTATTCCAGGAAACAAAAAAAATATTAAATTATGGACTGCGATTGTTTTCAAGTGATCAAATCTCTATTTTCTTGATTTAAAAAATCGGGGAGACCATTGCGGATCAGTGCTATTTCCAGAGAAGGGGCGGAGAGTGATTGCCGATATTGTATTCACCGGCTCAATTGTTGCGGTGTGGACGGCCTCAAAATTCTGCATCATGCCGGATCATAATTGGCAAGACCTGGCATGATGCGGGACGAGGGGTAATATCACCCCGAAGGCGGGGTATCCTACCCCATCGATCTTTAATACATCCTGTTGTGTCCAAGATTATGTATCTATATCAGATAGATATCCTTTTGGTATTAAACTTGCTGTTGCTAAATAACCATATCAAGAATCCTCAGAATGAGGGAGGTTGAGCTATGGGCGGTGATTGCGTCAATATCTATGATCTTCGACCTGTTTCTATAATCCGTTCTTTGCCACAAATAAAAGATCACAGGTTGTTTCAGCTTAAGTTGGAAGATGGAGGGACATGGGAAAGTTTTGGTCATCAACCGGGACAGTTCATAGAAGTCTCCATCTTCGGCAAGGGAGAAGCGCCCATCAGTATATCCTCGCCGCCAACGAGGCCTGATACACTCGAAATTTGCGTCAGGCGCACGGGCAAAGTGACAGATGCCCTTTTTGAAATGGGCAAAGGTTCCACCTTTCACATCCGCGGCCCATACGGAAGAGGATTCCCCATAGACAAACTCAAGGGGCAGAAACTGCTTTTTGTTGCCGGTGGTCTCGGGCTTGCCCCGTTGCGTTCTCTCTTGCTCTATGCTCTGGACAAGAGGAAAGAGTTTGATGATATCATCTTGATGTACGGAACAAATAATCCGGAAAATGTCCTGTTCAAGTATGAACTGCTTAGTTTTTTCGACCGCGATGACATTCAGTACCACTATAGCGTAGATCGCGACGACGAAGGGATCTGGAAACAATATGTGGGGGTGGTGACCGGTTTGTTCGATAAGGCCGTTCTTTTCCCCTTTGCAACCCATGCCGTACTATGCGGTCCCCCGATCATGTATCGTTTTGTTTTGCAGAAACTTCTGAGCTTAAGTTTTCCCGAAGAACACATCTTTATGTCGTTGGAGAGGATGATGAAGTGTGGAGTCGGAAAATGCGGTCACTGCGCTTTTGGAGATAAGTACTGTTGTATTGACGGGCCCGTTTTCCCTTATACAGAGATCGAAAAGATGAAGGAGGCAATTTGAACATGACCAGAACGCGAACTGTATGTCCATTTTGCGGATGTGGATGCAGCTTCTATCTCTTATCCGATGGAGACAGGGTGACAGGGATAGAACCCAGCCCCTCAAACCCGATCAATAAGGGCATGCTGTGCGTAAAGGGTTGGAATGCCCATGAATTTATTCACTCGCCGGAAAGGTTGACTTCGCCGCTGATCCGGAAGCACGGAGAACTTGTCGAGAGCACATGGGAGGAGGCATTAAAACTCGTTGCGGATAAATTGTTGGACATCAAGAGACAATTCGGCTCCCGCGCTTTGGCTTTCCTAAGTTCCGCCAAAGTAACCAATGAAGAAAACTATCTCTTTATGAAAATGGCGCGGGCGGCTTTTGGCACAAACAATGTTGATCACTGTGCCAGACTCTGACACAGTTCCACAGTGGTCGGTCTGGCCGCAACATTCGGTTCCGGTGCTATGACAAACTCGATTAACGATTTTGATGATGCCGATCTGTTTCTGGTAACCGGCTCCAACACTACGGCGCAGCACCCCCTGATCGGATCGCGCATTATCAATGCCGTCAAAAGAGGAGCAAAGCTGCTGCTGATTGATCCCAGGGAAATACAACTGGCTGAGTTTGCCGATTTACATCTGCGCCAGAATATCGGTACGGACGTGGCAGTGCTAAACGGCATCATGAACGTCATTATAGAAGAGGAACTCTATGACAAAGAGTTTGTTGAAACAAGAACGGAGGGATTCGATCAATTGAAGGAGATCGTCAGCAAATATCCGCCTCAGGTTGTGGAAAAAATTTCCGGCATCGTGAGCCACGATCTTAAAAAAGCGGCGCGCATGTACGCCAAGGCGGATAAGGCCATGCTGGCCTACGCCATGGGGATTACCCAGCATACCACGGGCGTGGACAATGTAAAAACATGTGCCAATCTGGCCATGCTGACCGGTCATCTGGGCAGGCCTGCGACGGGAGTCAATCCCCTGCGCGGGCAAAGCAACGTCCAGGGTGCCTGCGACATGGGAGGCTTGCCGAATGTGTATAGCGGTTATCAACCGGTGATCGATCCGGCTGTAAAAAATAAATTTCAGCAGGCCTGGGGTGTGGCGGCGCTGGACGACAAGGTGGGCCTGACCATTACCGATATGATGATTGCTGCGCAAAAAGGTCAGATTAAAGCTCTCTACGTCATGGGAGAAAATCCCCTGATGAGCGACCCGAATACGTCGCATATCGAACATGCCCTGTCCAATCTTGATTTTCTTATCGTGCAGGATATCTTTCTTTCCGAGACGGCGGCGAAGGCCGACGTTGTCCTTCCCGCCGCGTCGTTTGCCGAAAAGGAGGGCACATACACCAACACTGAAAGAAGGGTGCAACTGTCAGGCAAGGCCATATCTCCTCCGGGGCAGGCCCATCCGGATTGGCGAATTATTTGTGAATTGAGCACGCTTGCCGGATATCCGATGAACTATTCATCACCGGCTGATATCATGAAGGAGATTAATGCCGTGACGCCTTCTTACGCGGGCATCACCTATGAGAGGTTGGCCGACGGATTTGGACTGCAGTGGCCCTGTCCCAGCGTGGAACATCCGGGCACGCCCTACCTGCATAAAGAGAAATTCAGCAAAGGCATGGGAACCTTTCTGCCTTGTGAATTCAAACCGGTTGCGGAAATGCCTGATGCGGAATACAATTTTATGCTCACCACTGGACGCATTTATTATCACTACCACACAGGCACGATGACCCGCCGCACCAGCATTCTGGACAGAGAAGCGCCTTCAGCGATGTTGGAGATCCATCCGGATGATGCCAAAAAACTGGGCATCAGGAACAATGAAGTCGTTGAGCTTACTTCCCGACGGGGTTCCATAAAACTTAATGCGGAGATCACCAAAAGGGTTCCGCAAAATGTGGTATTTTCAACCTTTCATTTCCACGAAGCTCCCATAAATATATTGACCAACTCGGCGTATGATCCTGTTGCCAAAATTCCAGAATACAAAGGCTGTGCCGTAAAAATCAGGAGATGCGTATGAAAACATTGGCCAAAAAAAACATCATCGAAGCAATGACGATCTGGACTCAAAAATACGATGTCCTTTGCCCCACCCAGACGGCTCCGGGCGATTGCATCTTCGATACGTTTCGGGAAAAGACATTTACGCTTGACTATAAAAAGCCGCTTTCCCCCAAGGCTATGTTTTTCCCCCATTCCGAGATAACCTTTAAAGTTGAAAATAACAAATACCGGGAAGTCGTATCTTCGAAAAAAACGCTTTTATTCGGAATTCGCGCCTGTGACATGATGGGAATTCTTCAGGCAACAAGTTTTATGTCCCGTGATCAGAAAGATGTTTATTATTCCGCAAAGCGCAACATGGCGATGACGATTGTCATGGCCTGCCCCGGCCCGCAGAATGAAACCTGTTTTTGTACCACGACGCATAGTGGACCGTTCGCGCGAAAAGGGTTTGATTTGCAGTTCTATGACATAGGCGATACCTTCCTGATTGAGATTGGTACACCCGGAGGGGAAGCCTTGTTGTCGGCCATTCCTCTTACCGATATCGATGACACCCATGCTGAGCAGCAAATAGCGAAATTTCAAAAAAAGGCGCTCCGTCACCTGCCCGAAGTGAAGTCAGTTGTGAAAGCCATGAAAAAACTCAAGGATGATAAAGCCGATGAAAAAATCTGGGACAGCTTTGGACAGAAGTGCATTACCTGCGGCGGCTGTGCTTTTGTATGTCCCACTTGCACCTGTTTCAATGTCTACGATCATCAGTTCTCTCCGGGAAACGGCCTTCGCGCGAGGACGTGGGATGCTTGTCTTTACGGTGGTTTTGCGAAGGAGGCGTCGGGCCATAATCCCAGAGCCAGCCAGGCATTGAGGCTCAAAAGGCGTCATGAGCACAAATTGCTTCATTTCAATGAGACTGATGTCCAGGGAAGCTTATGCGGCTGTGTCGGCTGCGGGCGCTGTTCCGATTACTGCCCCGTGCACATCGGGACGCTGGAAGTTGTGAAAACGATCGCTGAATCATAAATTGACGGGGTTATTAATTCCCTATTGGAGGTCACCATGTTGGAGAAAAAGAAGATACTGATTATTGATGATGATCAAGACTATGGCGAAGCGCTCAAAATTATTTTGGCAAATAACGGTTTCCTGGTTCATCATGCCCTGAATATTCAGGATGGCCGTAAATCGATCGAATCGAATAGACCGGGATTGATCATTCTGGACGTTATGATGGACAAACACACGGATGGATTTGATTTGTGCTACAATTTGAAGCACGATGAAAAATACAAAAGCATACCCATTTTGATGGTCACCGCCGTTACTGATAAAACAGGGTTTAAATTTTCTCCGGAAACAGATGGTGAATACTTGCAGGCAGACGATTATGTGGCCAAGCCTGTTCCTGCTTCCGAACTTCTTTTGCGTGTAAATAAACTGATCGGCTAAACTGGAGGAGTATCCCACCGCCCGGTGTATCTAAAGAATGTTTGATAATGCCATGGTATTCATGCTAGGATGCAAACCATATTGCTAACATCGGGCCGATGCCATGAAAATCAATACTGAACGAATACAGCGGCTTTTCAAATTGGATTTGCAAAGCCGTCTGGTGTTTGGGTTTCTGATTGCTACCTGCCTTACGGGCATCTTTGCCACCATTATCAGTATCTGGACGATTAACAAGAGCACCATTGCAGAGGTGCAAAATAGAGTGCGTCTGGATATCAATACGGCCCAGCTGATTTACGATAATTCGCTGGAGAAAATGACGTCCCTGATTCAGTTCACCGCCGAGGGGTACGACCTGCGGGAACTTATCAAAAGACGTGATATTTCCAGTATGGAATTCCTGCAATCACTCATTCGCAGCCAGACTGCTATACACCCGGTGAATGACCATTTTTTAATCGATATGCTTGCACTTGTGGATGCCGAAGGGACGGTATTGTATAGAGCGTCTAATCCGGCAGTCAGAGGTGACAGCCTCCTTAAAGATCCCGTCGTCAGAAGCTGCATCGAAAAAAGAATTTCCATCACTTCAACCGAACTCATGTCCATTGAAGATATCTTACGGGAAAACCCCGCGCTTTCAGACCGGGCGCTGACGGATATTATTAAAACGCCTTTGTCCGCCGAAATCAGTGAAGATGTGCTCTCGGAAGGTATGGTGATGAAAGCCGCCTATCCCATCATCGATAGAAAATCTAACCGTCTGGTGGGCGTTTTGGTCGGAGGCATTCTGGTTAACAAGGACAATACGATCGTCGATAAGATACAAGAGACCGTGTATCATGGTGAAAAATACAAAGGCCAGAATATGGGTGTGGCTACTATATTTCAGGGAGGAGTGCGCATATCCACCAATGTTATGACGAAGGATAATAAAAGGGCCATTGGCACTATTCTTTCCAAAGAAGTTTATGATCGTGTCATCAAAGAAGGGGAGGATTGGGTAGGCAGAGCTTTTGTTGTGAAAGATTGGTATATCACCACATATACGCCTATTTTCAATATGGATAAAAAGCGCATTGGCGTACTCTACACCGGGATGCTGGAAGCCAAATATCGGGATATAAAATGGGATTTGATCTGGACGAGCATAGGGGTCACAACCCTGGGAATGCTCATAGCATTTATCATTTCCCTTCGTCTGGGGAATAACATTATCCGGAGAATACGCATTCTCAAAAAAGCTACGGATGCCATTGCCGCAGGGAATCTGGACTATCAACTGTCACCCGATAAAATATCAGGCTTCGACATCCTGGATGAGGCTTTCAATGACATGGCCAGATCACTGAAAGACCACAATGATCGATTGCAGAAAATGAACCAACAGCTCACTAAAATAGAAAAGCTGACGGCACTGGGAGAGATGGCGGCCAGTGTCGCTCATGAAATCAATAACCCTCTGGGGGGGATCCTTCTATTCAGTAATATTGTTTTAGAGGACCTACCGGAAGACAAGCCCTTGCTGCGGGAGAACCTTCAGAAAATAATTTATCAGACGAACCGCTGTAAAGAAATTGTTCAGGGTTTGCTCGATTTTGCCAGAACGCCGACCGGTGAAATGTTCCCGCTGCAAATTAATGATGTTATCATGACTTCTTTAAAACTGATAAAAGATCAGGCCATATTTCATGGGATAAAAATAGAAACCAGACTTGCCGAGAATCTTCCCGAAACGATTGGTGACCGGTCAAGGCTGGAAGAGGTTTTCTTGAATCTGTTCATCAACGCGGCAGACGCCATGAAAGGCGGCGGGACTCTGACGATCATCACTAAAAGGAGATCAAATAACTCCATTAGAATTTCTATATCGGATACAGGCAAAGGAATAGATAAAGACCTTCTTTCACACATCTTTGAGCCGTTTTTCACCACAAAAGCCCCCGGGCAGGGGACAGGCCTGGGGCTATCCATCGCTTACGGCATTATTCGAAAGCACAACGGCAGTATTGATGCGGAATGCAAACCGGGAAAGGGCACGACTTTTATCATCGCCCTGCCTGTCTACAACGGAGAAACAAATTTGAGCGATAACAATAATGCCTTCTGCACGTAATATGATCGCACACAATGGTTCAATACTCATTCCAGTCTGGACCGCAATAAGTTCCTGCATGATTACTCGAATTTGACATTCTTGTCTATATCAAATTACCGGTTTTTTGTGTTCTGTTCTGAATGCCCGGCAATTGTCCCATATAAAAATTAATTATATTAAATCATTTTATCAATATATCAGCGCCATTTAAGCGATAAATAATTCATGGACCAATGTGTATTTATGCCTGCCTACCATAGAAAGGGTGTTGTTTGCTTATGTTATGTCATTAATGACATATATTGATGAAATTATTAACTTTCTGGCAAATAAAAAGTATGTTACTATTTTAATTAATGAAGACCAACTGAGAGGTCACGTGAAAGAAGCGGCAGGCAAAGGCAGGACAATCCTGATCATTGATGATGAAGAAGTCATCCGGGATGGCTCTCGTCAAATTCTTACCCGGAAGGGATATCTTGTCGATGGTACAGGAGAGGCGGCCAAAGGCCTCAAAATGGCGCTCGGTAATTCCTATGATTTAATTCTACTGGATATCAGAATGCCCGAAGTCAGCGGAATGGACATTCTGAAAAAACTCAAAGAGGAAAACAATATTTCAGCCAGGATTATCATCATCACTGGATATGGAACAATCCCGCTGGCGGTCGAGGCAATGCGTCACGGCGCCTTCAATTTTCTTACAAAACCGTATTCCGCGGTGGAACTCCAGGAGGCGGTGAGCGGGGCGCTGAAAGGGGATGCGCCTGATGATCACGAAAAAGATATTTCCATGCTGATTGGTTCCAGCGATTATATCAAAGAGCTTAAAGAGTCCATCAGGCGAATTGCCCAAACCGACAGCACGGTTATGATTACAGGACTGAGCGGAACGGGCAAGGAGCTGGTTGCTCGTATGATTCATCAATTAAGCTCAAGGTCGGACAGGGCTTTCATTCCGGTTGATTGTTCATCGCTGGCGGAAACGCTGATGGAGAGTGAGCTATTCGGCCATGTCAAAGGAGCATTCAGCGGCGCTACGGAATCCCGTGAAGGCCGTTTTCAGATGGCGGACAAAGGCACCTTGTTTCTCGACGAAATTTCCAACATCAATCTCAATATTCAGGCCAAGTTATTGCGGGTCATTCAGGAACAGGAAGTGCCGAGGGTTGGCAAATCTTCACCGGAGAAGGTGGATGTCAGACTCATCGCGGCAACCAACAAGGATATTCGTCTTGAAATAGAAGCAGGAAATTTCAGGGAAGACCTTTTTTACCGGCTTTCCGTCGTTCCTCTGGATTTAAAGCCGTTGAAAGAGCGCAGGGCCGATATCCTTCCGATTGCAGAGTATTATCTTAAGTATTTTCAGAAAAAACATAAAAGCAAAGTGCGGTGTTTATCTGAAGGAGCAAAGAAATCATTGTTGTCATATAAATGGCCAGGAAATGTCCGGGAACTCAAAAACACCATAGAACGTTTGTGTGTTCTTAGTGACCATGAGACAGTCAATTTATCCGATATTTTTTATTATGGACAGAACGAAGGCGCAAAAGCACCGGTCGTGGATTCCTCTTCCGGCAGAATTACCCTGGTTGATGTCGAAAAAGAGCACATCGAAAAAGCGTTAAAACATTTTCATTTTCAAATTAACAAAACAGCGGAATTTCTGGGTATCGATCGAAAGACCCTGAGAATCAAGATGCGCAACTATAACATCAGGACAGAGCAGTAGCCATGGGGTGTTTTGCCCCTTAAGACAATTTCGGCACTAATCATTAATAAAACAATCCATAATATCAACATGTTGCAATCTGGCATTATCTTTGCTGTTATTGAAAGACAAAAGAACTATGGAGGTGTATGATCATGACGGCTAAACAGAAAATACTCCTAATAGACGATGACAAAGACTTTTTATTTGCAACCAAACTTATTCTGGAAAAGGGGGGATACGAAGTATTTTTGGCTGAAGATGGAAAGACCGGTGTGGAGATGTGGAAATCCATCAATCCGGATCTGGCCATCATCGATATGATGATGGAAACCTGGGGTGAAGGTTTCTCCGTATTGAATAAAATCCGCGCCACCGATACTGGTAAAGAAACACCGCTTTTCATGCTGAGCGCAGTTGATCTCCAGGGCCCTTATCAGTCATTCGAACCTCCTCCGGAATTTCCCACGGTGAACAAGGTATTGCAAAAGCCGATCAAGGCTGATGATTTGCTCGGATACATCAGACAGGCGCTGGGCGTCAAATGATTATGACCGGCAACTCCGAGAAACACCTCATTTTAATTATTGATGATGAAGAGGTTCTCCGGGACGGGTGCAGGCAAGTGCTGGAGAGATGTGGCTATGACGTGCTTACGGCCGGGCAGGGCAATGAGGGCATCAAGCTCGCAAGGGAACGCATGCCTGACATGGCTTTTATTGATCTTAAAATGCCCAACATGTCGGGGATGGAAATTATTGAGATACTCTCCCGGGATATACCGGATATTGTGTTGGTTATGATTACGGGATTTGCGACCATTGTATCAGCCGTGGAGGCCATGCAGAAAGGTGCTTATGATTATCTGCCGAAACCATTCAACCCCGATCAATTGCGGGCACTGACCAAGCGAGCATTGGAACATCGCAATCTTAAAATCGAGACAAAGCGACTCCGGGAAGAAAAAGACCAGATGGAAAGAAACTTCATCACTTTTGTAAGCCATGAAATGCGTGCGCCATTGGTTGTTATCCGGCAATATATTGAGGCGCTCAACACCATAGCGGGAGACCGCTTCGAACAAGATGTCAAAGAAATCATTGAACGATGCGCTAAGCGCGTTCATAATCTTGAAGAGATGGTCGCGCACTGGCTGGACATCAGCCGCATTGAGAATGGGACCCTCACACAGCAGAAAGTGTCTTTAAACTTGGATTCCATCATTTCACGAAGTGTGGAGGAAATGGCACCTCTCTGCAGGAAGAAGGGAATTGCACTGGAAACAAATAGTCCCCGAAGCTTACCACCCATAACAGGAGACACGGAAAGTCTGGTACGCGTATTTACCAATATCATTGGTAACGCAACAAAATATACTCCGGAGGGAGGTAAAATAACGGTCACCGTCAAAAACGACGAGTATTATATTACTGTCAGTATAGCGGATAACGGTACGGGCATTCCCCCGGAAAAGCTGCCGTTGATTTTTGAACCTTTTTATCGATGCGCCGAAAAAAATGAAAAACACAGCGGGTCTGGTCTGGGGTTAACTTTTTGCAAAAAGATCATGGAATCGCACAATGGTGTAATTGATGTTTCGTCCGGGGAAGGGGAAGGATCGATTTTTGTGCTGACATTTCCAGTTTCGATAAATACAGAAAGAAACGCATCCGGGGAAATTCAGTGAATCATTTTTTAAGTAACATGTTTTAGGACAGCTTCAATCAAGGAATCAGGCTGCTTTCTATGAAATACTATGATGAGGAAAGCTATCGCTTTAATAAAAACGATGTTTCTGACAGGTGCTTCTGTTGTAGCCAAAATGCATCCAGGTTCCTGATTGTCCGGCATATTGAAAGTAACATGCTGGTTCACCTTTGTCCGGAATGCATGATGGAACACAGCGATGATTATATGCTGGATAACACAAGACCTTGGCTCGGCGAAAATGGTAAGAAATGATATTATATCAAATTTATAAAAAACCCCGACGCAAACGGACATTAAAGGGACGCTTATCGATGCAGAACGTGTGCGTACCAACGTCGAATATACGCTGTTTCCGGACATTGGCCCCAATTTTAAGATTACCGTTTCCATCGGCCAATGGAGGCTGCTTGATGCTGATGAGCGCTAAAAATCTTTATGGGATTTGGCATATTGAAGCAGAAAGAAAAGAATGTTTCAAGAATATCCCGAAAATTCTTTTGACGAGACAGGGGAAAGCAACGACGGTTTGAGGCGTCACTTTCCCCTCTTTAATAATTATTTTCAGGCGACAGCAGTTGTTCCAACCAGCAGGCCTGCTGCAAAAACAATCATTCCCACGCTTGCTCCTGCCGTCGTGGCCAGGATGGGGGCGATTCCAAGTAAAAGAAACCCGAATACCAATCTTGCTTCTCTTCCGTCCATGATTTTCTCCTTAATGTTAAATTCTTTTAACGCTGACGGC
>JAJFTV010000034.1 GCA_021372725.1 Chloroflexota bacterium
TGAATGGGGAATCCATCGGATCGCGGATATGCTGCTCTATTCTTCCCTCGATACAGTTTTCGGTATCGGCAACGGCGATGTCGAACTGGTAGCAGCGGATGTTCCACATCTGATGGTCGGGAAGACGGTGCGAGACCTGACGGTAACCGGCGAAATTCATGTTGTATCAATCACACGCGCAAATAAGGCCTTCCTCCCAACTTTGGGAACCATTTTACGGAAGGATGATCTCCTTCATCTGGCTGTACTAACATCATCCACTGATAGATTAAGAGATCTATTAGGTTTTTAAAGAGGAGGTAAATATGTTCACAATCATTGTGGGTGGAGGTCAGGTGGGGATGTATCTGGCATCCCTTTTACTGACTGAAAAGCATCAGGTTATGATTATCGAAAGCCGAAAGGATCGTGTTGAATCCTTAAAACAAGCTCTTCCGGCAGAAATAGTTATGCTTGGTAACGGTACGGACCCCAATGTACTCGAATCAGCCGGAATTCATCGCGCAAATGTAATTGCAGTTGTGACCGGGACCGATGAAACGAACCTGGCAATTTGCAGCCTGGCTCGTCTTGAGTTTAAAGTGCCTCGGATTATTTCCAGGGTGAATAATCCCAAAAACGCCTGGCTGTATACCCCTGAGATGGGTGTAGATGTCGCCCTCAATCAGGCAGAGTTGTTAGGTAATTTAATTATTGAGGAAATGTCGTTAGGGGATATGATAACGCTGCTCAAATTGCGGAAAGGTTTGTATTCGCTGGTTGAAGAAAAGGTTGCCCCAGGTTCAACAGCCCATGGGAAATCGATTCAAGAGCTGAATTTGCCTCCGGATTGCCTTTTAGCCGCCGTCATTCGAAAAGGTGAGTTAATCCTGCCGCGTGGCGATACCATCCTTCAAACAGCCGACGAAGTACTGGCGATTGTAAATTCCAATGAATTACCGGAACTGGCTGCTATTCTCGGACCTATAAAAAAGAAAAATAATATATCAATGCCGGGTACAGCGTGAACGTTTTTGAACGCTGATCGGGTCGACGGATTGCTGATTTACGGCATCCGTTGATCAACCCTTGATGCCCGAAAAAGCAATCCCTTCCACGAAGTGTTTCTGTGCGAGGAAGAACAGCAGAATCATGGGCCATACAGCAAGAAAACTGCCCGCCATCACATTCGGATAAATCGTGGTATGTTCACCGATCAACAAGGCAAGTCCTGCGGACAGCGTGTATTTGTCCATGGAATTATTGACAATTAACGGCCAGATCAGATCTTTCCAGGTTGATAAACCGGAAAGAATGGCCATGGAGATGAGGGCCGGTTTGACGAGGGGCAGCAGGATACGGAAGTAAATTCCAAAGAAACCGCAACCGTCAATTTTGGCTGCATCATCCAGCTCTGTGGGCAGGGTCAGGAAAAACTGTCGAAGCATGAAAACGCTGAAAACGCTGAACAGCCGGGGCAGAATGAGCGCAATGATCGTATTATTGAGCCCTGCCTTAACCATAAGATCATATTGCGGGATAAGGAAGATCTGCCCTGGCATCATCATCAGACTAAGGCAGAAGACGAAAATCGCATTACGGAACGGGAAGTTCAATCTGGCAAACGCGTAGGCGGCCATTGACGAGATAAACAGTTCACCGACAATAACAACGACCATGACAATGAACGTGTTGATATAGAAGTTGAGGAAGGGGAATTTATGCCAGACGGTACTATAGTTAGTGAGATTCCATTGGCCGGGTAAAAAAGTCAGCGGGATCCGGATACTTTCTTCGTATGTTTTGAATGATGTCAGAATCATCCA
>JAJFTV010000037.1 GCA_021372725.1 Chloroflexota bacterium
AATTCAGTTCTCACAAATTCGCTGACCGCAAACAACGTTATCGGCACATACTTCTGCGAACGCCTGGTTTATTACGATGCCGAGGGAAATCCTCAACCCTGGTTGGCCGAATCCTGGTCAGTCAGTGAAGATCAAAAGGAAATCACCTTCGTTCTGCGCAAGGGAGTACTTTTTCATGATGGCACCGAATTGAACGCAGAGGCGGTCAAATACAACATCGATCTCATTCTGGATCCTGCCACGGCTTCCCCAAGACTGTCGGACCTTGGGACGCTGACCAGTGTAGAAGTGGTCGATGATTATACGGTCAAGTTCCTCTTCTCAGAACCTTATGCCCCATTCTTTGTCTATATGTCCTGGGAAACCGGCTGTATTAACTCGCCCACTGCGATGCAGAAGTGGGGTGAAGAATACGGGCGCCACCCGGTGGGAACCGGTCCGTATGTGTTCGAAGAATGGATACCGGGTTCACAAATCACTTTCGTTCGCAACGAGAATTACCAGCAATTCCGTAAGGATGCCATCAATCAGGGTCTGCCCTATGCCGACAAAATCATCCTGACGGTCATCCCTGAAGAAGGCACCGTACAGGCAGCACTGGAAACCGGTGAAATTTTGGTAGGTGACCTGTCGGCTGATATCGTCGCACGTTTTGTGGGTGATCCCAATTTCAACGTTGTGATCGACAAGAACGTCGCCAATATTGTATTCCTCGAATTCAACTTTAATAAGGCTCCTTTTGACAATCCTGCTGTTCGAAAAGCCATCAGTTATGCAATTGACCGGCAGGCTGCGGTAAATGCCGCCTGGAATGGTTATGCCGAGGTAGCTTACAGCCCGCTGCCGTTGGGCGACCCCGGTTTTGACCCGGCCGTTGCGGAACAATATGGCACCCCATACGATCCCGCCATGGCTCTCTCGTTATTTCAGGAGGCGGGTTTTACACAAAATGCCGAAGGTGTAATGCTCGATCCAAATGGTGCGCCTGTTATTTGGAAGGTTACCAGCTATGCCGGTTTCACACACATCAATCGTACCCTTGAAGTCGTTCAAGCCAACCTGAAAGATTTAGGTATTGAGGTGACGCTGGAAACCGCTGAATGGGGTGCGTTCTATCCTGCGCTGCTTGAAAACGACTGGGATATGGATCTAATGCGCTGGACCAACCGTGACCCCAGCATTCTCAACGCTCTATACCGTTCGCCGGGTCATCGTGAAAAGACTCCCGCCGGGCCCTACGATGAGGTGCTTGACCGCTGCAATGCCACCATCGATCCGGATGCCAGAAATGAATGTATTAAGGAGGCGCAGAGTTTGCTGATGGAAAACTACATGTCCATTCCAATCCTCTCGAACTGGACCATGTATGCCGTACAAAATTATGTACAGGGTTACACCATCGACTTTATGGGTTACCTGCTCCCCGGAGATGTTTGGTTGGATAAGTAGTACCTTTCTGTTCATAAAATTATGATCCTCGGGTTTCAGGAAGCCTGACAATTCCTGAAACCCGGGATAAATTGCGCTGATATCAGTTTCACTCCAAAAATCAACGGATCGGGCCATGGAGGAACTCACTTGACGACTTACATTATCAAACGGTTATTGTTGCTTATCCCAACTATTGTGGGTATTTTACTGGTTACTTTTTTGATTCAGGCATTCATCCCCACGGATGCCGTAGCCCAGATGTACCTGGGTACACAAACTGAAGCGCAATCCGCCGAAGCGGTGGCAAATATGCGTGCCAAATTCCATTTGGATGAACCCTGGTATATCCAATTCGCCTATTACATCGGCAACATAGCCAAAGGTGACCTTGGCATTTCAATCAAAACACGCGAACCGGTTACATCGCTGATCGGTTATCGATACGTGAATACCATCAAACTGACCGCAGCAGCGCTTGTCATTGCAGTCATCATTGGGGTGGGAACTGGTATTCTTTCAGCTTATTACAAAGACACCATCTGGGATATGATCGGCATGGGGATTGGATTATTTGGTTTATCCATGCCGGCGTTTTTCTTCGGGATTATTCTACTGTTCTTTTTTGCCGTCAAATTACGCTGGTTCCCGGTGGTTGGATTTGGCGATTGGCGGCACCTGATTCTGCCTGCCTTCAACCTGGGCATCATTGAATCTGCCAGCTTGTCGCGTGTCACACGCGCCAGCATGCTCGAGGTGATGAACCAGGATTATATCCGTGCTGCCAGGGCCAAGGGATTACGTGAACGAATCGTCGTTTTCAAGCATATCTTGCGCAATGCCCTGTTGCCGGTGGTAACCAATATCGGTTTGCAGATTGGAGGGCTGCTGGGGGGCGCATTTATCATTGAAGTTGTCTTCGCGTGGCATGGAATTGGCGAACTGGCAGTCAAAGCCATTGGTTGGCGCGATTTTGCCATCACACAGGCCATTATATTGGTCAGCGCAGTCACTTATGTAATGATCAATTTGATCGTGGATATTCTTTACAAATTTATCGATCCTCGTGTCAGTTTATCAGAGTAAAAAAATGGACAAACAATCACCAGTTATTGTAGATACCGCGTTGAAATTAGATGCCGAAGCGATGCCGGAAGAACAGAAATTCCGCATCCTTAAGCTCATCATCCGTAAACGATCTGCCCAAATTGGAGGGAGCGTTGCCTTTTTATTGCTAATCTGTGCTATTTTTGGTAAATTCCTGACACCCTATGATCCTTTTGAACTGGACACCATCAATCGCTTGCAGCCCCCATCATGGCAGCACATCATGGGAACGGATGAGCAAGGACGCGACGTCTTCAGCCGTATCATTTTCGGTTCCCGATATACGGTTCAAATCATGCTCTTGACCTCCACAATTGCCACATTGGGGGGGACGCTGCTGGGAATGCTGGCAGCCTATTTCGGTAAATGGGTTGATCTGTTGATCATGCAACTGGTGGATATCATGCTGAGCTTCCCTTACATCCTGTTAGTGCTCGCCATCGTAGCGATCATCGGTCCCAATCTGATGAACGCAATGGTCGCCATCGGTATCGCAGGCATTGCAGGTTTTGCACGCCTGACACGCAGCACAATTCTGACAGTACGAGAAGAAAACTTTGTTCAAGCCGAGCGCGCCCTGGGGGCAAGCGATATTCGTATTATGACCCATACTATTTTTCCCAACATTCTTGCGCAGTTGGTTGTCTTCCTTACACTGCGGATGCCCATTTCGGTATTGTCTGCTGCTTCGCTCAGTTTCATTGGCCTGGGTGCACAGCCACCGCTGCCTGAATGGGGTGCCATGCTGGTCAATTCACGAACGTTTATCACGACCTCCTCCTGGGTGGTGTGGGCACCAGGTATGTCAATATTCATCGTGGTGCTGGGTATCAACCTGTTAGGAAATGCAATTCGTGACGTGCTCGATCCCCGTGAGAGCATGAACCGAGCCTGACCCCCGTTTCTACTCATTTGCACTCTCAGGAATGGATTGGGAAATTTACACAACTATAGGTATTATAGAAAACTACTCATGGATATAAAAAATAAAATTGAAAAACTCCTCCCAGAGGATATTGAATTCGGCATCGCAGTCGAACATGTTGAAAGCGGCGATACATTTGAAATTAATGGTGACAAGGTTTTCCCTACTGCAAGTATCTTTAAGGTTCCAGTCATGGTCGAGGTTTTCAGGCAGGCCAGAGAGGGTAAATTCAACCTCAATGACCGCCTGGAGCTGCAATCCCGTTACAAGACACTCACCACCGGGGTTCTGCTCACTTTGCAGGATGGCCTCATGCTCTCCATTCGGGACTTGATGATGTTGATGACCATCATCAGTGATAATACCGCCACCAGCATGCTTATGGAGCTGGTCGGTGCTGAGAATATCACCCACACCATGCATGAACTGGGTCTACCCTCCATGTCGATAGTGATCACCGTGCACGAGATGTTCCTGCATGCTTTCGGCATCCCGGATCAAAAGGATATTTCGCTCAAAGATCTATATCAGCGGGCGCATGAGGTGGAGATGGACTACACTTCGCGCACCTTTTCTCGTGGGACTGACAACGATGTATCCTCCGCAAAGGATATGACCCGCCTGCTGTCGATGATCCAGAAAGGCGAGATTGTCGATCCTGAAGCCTCTCAGGAAATGATCGAGATACTACGCAACCAGCAATACTCCAGCCGGGTACCCAGGTATCTGCCCTGGCGAAGCGTGGCAAACAAAACCGGCACCATGCGCGGCCTGCGCAATGACAGCGGTATTATCACCTGCTCACCTGAATCACACGCCGCTTACAGCATTTTTTCTTTCGATCCCACCCCGCTCCAATTCGGTGATCGGCATTACAAGGATGAAAGAGCTTCCTCTATCGAAAAAATCATGGGAGAGATAGGTTTAATCATTTATAATGAATACTTGGTCAAGTAGACAGGAAAATGTCGATGGAAATAGATGACAAAATCATCCAAGAGGAAATAGAAGATCATTTCGAACTTCAGACAGCGGATCAACTTCAGGCCATTTCTGATCCCATTCGCTATCGAATGATCTTACTGTTACGCGAGAAGGCAATGACCGGGGCCCAGCTTTCGAGGGCCCTGGGTCTCTCAAGGGCACGCGCACATTACTATCTCAAAACTCTGGTTGATTCCGGCCTGGTTCGTTTTCGCGGCGACCGGCTGGACAATGGTTTGATCGGCAAGTATTACCGGACGATCGCCAGTTATTTCTCGTACGATCATCTGGCTGACAGGGGTTACCAAATGGACCCCACCGATCCTGAAGCCATAAAAATATACAAGGCGATTAACGATTTTGCCATAACCTTGTTGGAAACTTCCCGTAGCGACATGAAGGTCAGCGAGGAGCTGGCGCGTGCCTACCATTTTAATCTGGATACCAGCCTGACTGAGGAACAATACAAATCCATATTGAATGAGATCAGAACTATCGTAAATCACCTGCTTGCAATAAAACACGAAAACCTTCATCAGCACAATCAGAATGCTCCCCTCAACTTCCGCACGACCATCTTGTTTACACCGATCCCTAAAAACCTCATCCAAAACAAATAACAAAAGTCCTTTTCGGATACAATAAGTACATGAAAATTGCTCTCACCCATGAGCAAGCTGATTTTGATGCGATTGCTTCCCTGCTGGGTGCAAACCTGGTGGAAAATGCCAAACCTCTGCTTCCTCACCGCATGAACCGCAACGTGCGCAGTTTTATCACCAAATACAATTCCGAATTGCCTTTTATTGGAATGAAAGAGCTGCCAACCGGCCCAATCCAGACAGCCGTACTGGTGGATACCCAATCGATGGTGACGATAAAAGGAATGAGCAGCCGCACCAGGATCATGGTCTTTGATCACCATGCCCGGCGCATTAATCTGGATCCTGAATGGGAGGTCAGTCTCTTCGACCTGGGTGCCTGTACCACGTTCTTTGTCGAGCGCATCCGGCAGGAAAAAGCAAATTTGACCCCGCTGCAAGCCACCTTGCTGTTGTTGGGAATCTATGAAGACACCGGGTCGCTGACCTATACGCGTACGACCGTCCGGGATGTGCAAGCCGCCGCCTTTCTACTGGAGCGGGGCGCAAGCCTGCAAATCGCAGGCGATTATCTGTACCCTCCCCTGTCGACAGAGCAGCGTAAATTGTACGATGAACTGCTCTCCAATACCGAAATCCTGCACATTCACGGTCTGGAGATTGTTCTGTCACGTGCTTATGCCGAAGAAATGAGTGATGAAGTCTCCAGCGCTGCCCACAAGATCCGTGACCTGCTGGAACCGGATGCCCTGTTTTTGTTGATCAGCACCCAGGAAGGCATTCGCATGGTTGCACGCTCCACCACCGACCAGGTGGATGTGTCCGCTGTGACTGCACACTTTGGCGGGGGAGGTCACCAGCGGGCGGCGGCTGCCTTAATTCGCAGGGAAGACAAGACAGGCAAACAAGACCGGACTGAAATGTTGAAACAAACCTGCCAGGAATTAACGGCGCTGCTGCCCCGGTTTATCCAGCCCGCCGTCACGGTGGGTGAAATCATGTCCACCCGTCCTTCCCTCCTTTCTCCATCACAAACCGTCAAAGAAGCGGCACTCCTGATGCAGCGTTATGGATTCGAAGGCTTTCCGGTTGTGGATCAAGGGCAGGTCGTGGGTCTGCTCACCCGTCGCGCAGTGGATCGGGCACTGACTCACAAACTGGAGCGACGTGTTGGGAGCCTGATGGAAGCCGGTGAGGTGACCATCCAGCCGGGGCAGACACTTGTGGAGCTGCAAGCATTAATGAACAACACCGGCTGGGGGCAGATCCCCGTGGTAGACCCGGCAGACGGGCATATCATCGGCATCGTCACCCGCACAGACCTGATTAGAACTCTTGCCGACCGGGAAAAGGCTTTTTCCCGTCAGAACCTGGCCGGTAAACTGGAAAGCGCCCTCCCGCAATCCCTTCTTACCCTGCTAAAAGAGATTGCCACCGAAGCGGCAGCCCAAAATCTTCCCATGTATATCGTCGGCGGTTTCGTCCGTGACCTGCTGTTGGAACATCCCAGCCTGGATCTCGACCTGGTATTTGAAGGCAATGCCATATCCCTGGCGCAAACACTGGCACAGCGTTTCGGTGGAAAAATCATCAGCCACCGCAGATTCGGGACCGCCAAATGGCTGTTGAAAGAAAATAAAGCTGACCTTGCCAGAGCGCTCACCAATAATGGATCGCTCAACCCTGCCGAGCTGCCTGATTCACTGGATCTGATCAGCGCCCGAACTGAGTTTTACGATCATCCCAGCGCATTGCCGGTGGTGGA
>JAJFTV010000042.1 GCA_021372725.1 Chloroflexota bacterium
TCGTTCCAGTAAATACCTCGTCGCCAATACCCTTCTGAACAGGGACGGATTCCCCGGTAATAGGACTCTGATCGATGGCGCTTTCACCTTGAGAAATCACCCCGTCGACTGGAATCCGGTCGCCTGGGCGAACAACAACCAAGTCACCGATTGAGAGCTGCTCGACTGGTTCTTCAATGATTTTGCCGTCACGCTTGACCTGAGCGGTCTTGGGCATTAATTCTCCCAATGCATTGATCGCGTTACGGGCCCTCTCCAGGGCATAATGCTCTCCAGCATGTCCTACCCCAAACAGGAATAGAAGAAAAGCACCTTCAGCCCACGCCCCTAGAAAGGCAGCGCCAACCGCGGCAGCTAACATCAACACATCCGTGTCGAACTTGCCTCGCAGTAGTGCCGGAATAGCGTGGTGTCCTATATCATATGCACTGGCGACATAAGAAAGCAGGAAAAAAATTAAAGCAATACTATCCGGTAATCCCAGGAATTGCTGCCCAACCCAGCCCATAAGCAGAAATATACCGCCAACCGCTATCAAAACCAGCGTCCATCGTTCCTGGAGCCAGTGTGGCAGGAATGTGGGAGCACTTCCGTGATCGTGGTCGTGAGCTTCCTCTTCTTCTTGTGCCTTTGGTTGAGCTAACGGCCGAGCGCCATAGCGTTTCATGGTGCGCTGGATTTGTTCTAGAGAAAGAACTTTCGTATCGTAAGCCACAATTGCGAGCCCCGAGGCGTAGCTCACACTCGCATGCAGCATTCCGTTGAGGTTTTCAAGTTCAGAGGCGATCATCGTGGCCGAATCGGCGCTATCCAGACCACTAAAAGATATTTGCTCGTGGCGGTAACCGTTGCGGAACTCTGATCCAATATCTTCCGCAATACGCTTAACAGCCGCCAAAGAAATCAGGTTTGGATCGTAATGGATACATAAATCAATTGGATCATGATCCATATGTAAATGTGATTGGAGGATGCCTTTGTGACCTTGCAGACTCGCTTGAAGCCGGTCCACACAAATGTCTCGCGCATCTCGAATTTCTGGTAAAAGAACTGGTAAGGAGATTTCAACCGTTTTTTCAGCCATCTGTTTAACCTTTTTAAATTCCTCGACATGATAAGAAAGAACACATAATAACCAGATGCGCTAATACTGCACCTGTTATTCAATAGTTTGTAGTTGTATTAACGAATGGGGGGAGGGACGAAGACGGGAAGTTTGAGTAAACGTAGAAACGACTTGTGTTGGGGATAGATTTTAATCGTCAACACCATGAAAATCATTCCAGTAATTACACCCGGAACAACGCCATAATGAACGACTCCGCTACAAACGCCAGAACCGCTTCCGATCACATCTGAATGCCCGGGCAGCATATCATGCACAAAGTGGACGCCAACGCTAAATGTGACCAACATAAGCAAAATAACAATAACGTGATGATAAGATGGTCGCGCGTTATTCATGGCACACATGATCCAGTCCCAAAAGGAACAATTCTTTTACATGATCATCGTCCAGGCTATAAAAGACCATCCGACCTTGTTTACGCGCACGAACAATTCGCATTTGGCGTAGGCCGCGAAGCTGGTGAGAGACAGCCGATTGGCTCATAGCTACGGTCTCACTTATCTGCTGGACATGCGTCTCCCCTCGCAGCAAAACCGATAAGATCCGCAAGCGATTTGGATCGCTTAAAGAACTGAATAGCTCTGCAAGCTGTGAAGCTTTCTCATCATCGAGGGAAAATGCTTCATCATACGCAGTAACACGGTCTTGTTTATATGAATTAGTGTTCATATATTCACTATTATACCCGACTCTATTAAACTGTCAAGAGTTAAATATGCCAGAAATATTTAGTTATGACGGCTGAGAGAATTAGTTAATGGGATAACATTTATCTGTATTGACTTAATTTTAATAACACCTATAATAAAAATAAGATTTAGGTCAGGCTAATAATTTTGGCGGTTATCAATCTATGAAATCACAATCAACAGAAGATTATTTGAAGGCAATTTACCAGCTCCAGGAAATGCAAAACGGTGAACCCGTTTCAACCTCCACCCTGGCATCCTGGTTGGGCGTGGCAAACGCTTCTGTAACGGGTATGGTAAAGCGATTTTCATCTGCCGATCCAAAACTTGTGGAGTATGAGCCATATACAGGGTTTGTGCTTACAGATGCCGGCGAGAAAATAGCATTAGAAGTCATTCGTCACCACCGTCTGATCGAGTGCTACTTAAGCCAGGCACTGGGTTACTCCTGGGACGAAGTGCATGAAGAAGCAGAACGGCTCGAACACGTGATCTCAGAGGCGATGGAAGACCGGATGGCTCAGGCACTCGGAAACCCGATTTCAGATCCGCATGGCGATCCCATTCCCGACCGCGAAGGTAATCTTCACCAACTGAACGTCATTCCGCTCACACAATTAGCGGTCGAGCAACCGGGCACAATTCGGCGCGTTATCGGGCAAGAGCCAGATTTGTTACGCTACCTAGCGGAGCAAGGTTTAGTCCTATCAGCTCACATTAAGGTGATTTCGAAAGCCCCGTTTAACGGGCCGATTAGCATTCGGATCGTCAATTCATCGGAAACGATCCTGGCATTAGGGCGGGAAGTGGCCGAGAAAATTCTTATCCAACCATCATCCAACACACGTTAGGACCATTCGTATGAATGAACAAACCAATCTGGAAAAAACAGAAATCAGCCGGCGTAAGCTCCTACAACTTGGCGCAGCAGCCGGAATCGCTGGCTTATTGGCTGCCGGCGGTCCGCTTATCAATACCGTTTCGGGGAATGGACCCGATCATAATAACCCGCTGACCAACCCAACCTTGGATGAAAATAAAGGGATGGGAATGAGTCATGGAGACAACAGCGGAACTGTCGGGGATGTAGATCTTACACAATTCGACCCCAGTCAGTTTCTATACAATTTTGACTGGGGAAGTGAAACAATAACCGAATCAGGTCAAACCGTTCGCGAATGGGATGTCGTTGCTCTCGAAAGAGAAATAGAGATTGCGCCGGGTGTATTCTTCCCAGCCTGGACCTATAACGGCCAGGTTCCCGGACCCACCTTTCGCTGCCGGGAAGGCGATTTGCTGCGCTTTCATTTCTCTAATGGCAGCACCCACCCACACACGATCCATTTCCACGGTTTCCACCCGCCTTCGATGGATGGTGTTGAGCCGATCATCCAGCCGGGTGAATCGTTTACCTATGAATTTAAAGCCCGTCCCTTTGGCGTCCATCCCTATCACTGCCATGTGATGTCACTCAAGAAACATATTCATAAGGGATTGTACGGAACACTGATCATCGATCCACCGCAGAGCCGGAAGCCAGCGCTCGAAATGATCATGGTGATGAACGCCTTCGATACAACCTTTGACAACGAAAACGAGGTTTACGCGGTCAATACCGTCGCCTTTCATTATGCCAGGCATCCCATTCAGGTGAAGGTCGGGGAATTGGTGCGGGTGTATGTGATCAATATGACCGAGTTCGACTTGATCAATTCTTTTCACCTGCACGCCAGCATGTTCCGGCTCTATCGCACAGGCACAAATCTCGAACAATTTGAATTGACGGATACCGTCATTATGGGCCAGGGCGAGCGAGCTGTGCTGGAATTCACACTTGATGATCCAGGCAAGTATATGTTCCACGCTCATCAGAGTGAGTTTACAGAGCTGGGTTGGATGGGATTTTTTGAAGCGGTTGCATAGGAGATAAGGTATGTATGTAGAAAAAGACGAGAAAACAATTTCCGTGACAACAACACCCCGAGTGCCCGCCTGGCTCACGGGTCTCATCCCAGTGCTTGCCATCGGTTTAATGCTTTTACTCTTCACCCTGGTCAATCCTTTGGCCATGTTTAATAATAACCTGCCTCCCATTGAAAACCTCGCCATCGATCGCATCCGAGTGGTCGAGAACGGTTTTGAAGTCAGCGTGATGAACAGCGGGCCCCAACCCGTTCGAATCGCACAAGTGATTGTGGATGATGCTTACTGGCAGTTTAATGTGGAGCCTTCCGGCGAACTGCCTCGTTTTGGGCGAGCAGTCGTGACCATCCCTTACCAATGGATTTATGCCGAACCCCACCGGATTTTGTTGGTCACGAACACCGGACTTACCTTTGAAGGAAAAGTAACGATAGCAACACTCACCCCTCGCCCTGGACTGCGGGAATTTGCCAACTATGGATTGCTAGGCATCTATGTTGGCGTGATCCCGGTCTCTCTCGGGCTGCTTTGGTACCCTGCCATGAAACGCATGAGGCGTAAGTGGTTAGGATTTATCCTGGCATTGACGGTTGGGCTGCTAGTCTTCCTTCTTGTCGATACCTTCTTAGAAGTATTGGAAACGGGAGCAAAGCTGCCTGGAGTTTTCCAGGGAGTGCCCTTGGCCCTATTCGCCGCCCTCCTGACCTGGCTGGCGATTATGGCGGTTAGCGCGATGCAAAACCGCAGGAATGCGGCCGCAGGTAATGTACGGGCGAAGGGCGCTTTCCTGGCAACCCTGATAGCCCTGTCAATCGGCCTGCACACTTTCGGAGAGGGGCTGGCGGTTGGGGCTGCATTCGCGTTGGGCGAGGCTGCCCTCGGCTCGTTCCTGGTGATTGGGTTCATTCTGCATAATATTACCGAAGGGATCGGGATTGCCGCGCCGCTGGTTTCTAATCGGCGCAGTGACGAAGAGCCGGCTCGGGCAGCACCCTCTTTGCTTACATTTTCAGGACTGGCGCTGCTGGCCGGATTCCCGGCCGTGCTCGGAACCTGGATCGGTGGATTTGCCTTCTCACCCCTGTTAGGAACAATCTTTCTGGGCATCGGGCTGGGGGCGATTTGGCAGGTGATCGTGGAGGTGACCGCTCTCCTCCGCCGTTACGCAGAACGAGAAAATATGCACTGGGTGTCCTGGCTCAACCTGGCCGGTTTCATGCTTGGTTTGGCGATTATGTACTTCACGGCCTTCCTGGTGAAGTTTTAGCAAACAAAAGCCCAGGTGCTTGTGCCTGGGCTTTTGTTTTATTACTGGTATTTCACCTAATCGTGGCCGCCTTGATGTTCACCACCATTCCCACCGCTATCATTTCTGTGTTCCGGCTCAGAAGGGTGTGAGGTAGGATCCGGGCTGTTCTGATGCTGCTGGGGCTGCGAGGTATGCTGCGGCTGCATGGTTGCCTGATGCTGCTCCTCTTCTGGATGGTGCGTTGGCTGAAGAGTTGCCGACTGATGGGGAACATCTGTCGAAAGATGTTCTGGCTCCGCCGGGTGCAAGAATGGGGTTTGTGTATTGTCAGGTCCAATCCCTGGTTGGTGAGTATCTCCTGGTTCCTGCTCGGGATGGTGCCCGAAATCATTGTTATGAACGCGGGAACGGAAGGCATCGTGGTCGGCTAACCCCTCATCTAATAGCCCGAGATGATCGCGGAGCTGTTCGCGGACACGCTCTAAGGTAGGATCAGCGGGGTGCGTTTCGAGGTGCTGGCCGAGCTGGTTTTCTTGCTCCATTAACCGTTCGCGTACCTGGTTCAAAGTCTGCGTGAACGCTGTCTCATTCATGTTCGCTGTCAGCCGAAGAGCCGATTGCACCTGATACTCCCAGCGGTCGCCAATTGTTGTTGCCGGATGATAACCAGCCTGGTTCATTGCCAGCATCTCGTCCAGTCGTTTTTGTGCAAACTGGAGCGCCAATTCCAGCCGATCATCTGACCGGGGCGATAGGCCAACGCGGATATCTTCGGTCATTAATTTTACCGGATAAAGCGTTTCGTCCGGCAAGCTGTTTTGCGCTGCATAGACTGTAGCTCCGGTTCCCCCAAACAGTAAAGTAAAAATCAATATCAGAGTGGAAATGGTTGCCATCTTTGGATTTGCCTTTCGGAAAAAGAATGTCTTCCACTCTATATGACGCCGTTTAGGTGGTATGGATACGGGCAGAGGGTACATCTGCGCCTCGGCCAGGAATATAGCTCTCCCGCCTGTAGCCGCGCGTTGGTCCCGCTCTGGAGATTGCTGGAGCTTTTTGACCAGGGAGACAATCTCAAAATCTTGCTCTTCAGAAATGCTATTCATACGCCTTCCTCCCTGACACGTTTTCCTCCCTTGCGGGAAGCAGCATCCTGCGCAGCGCTTCCAACGCCCGGTGCTGTAGTGACTTAATCGAACCAAGAGGCTTCTCTAATAGAGCCGCCACCGCTTCATTCTCCCAACCTTCCAAGTATTTCAACACGACCACTTGGCGCTGTTCAGGCGTCAAAAGTAGCAATGCCGCCCTGACCCGTTCGCGATCAATGTTCTCCACAGCAGTTTTTGCGGGGTCATCCTGATCGTTCGCGAATGCCTCGTCTAAAGGGAGGTCTGGGAGCGGCTGGCGGCGATAATAATCGGTGATCCAGTGATGCGCCACCTGGTAGAGGTAGGCTTGCAGGTAATCCTTTGGTCCGCCCCCATTATGCAACGCTTTGAGAAAGCGGCTAAAAGTTTCAGCAACACACTCTTCGGCAAGATCGGTCTCTCCAAGGAGACGTATAGCGTAGCGAAATACACCTGGACTGTAGCAGTCGTATATATCCCCCAGTGCCGTCAGGTCAAAACATCGTGCCTGCTCAAGTAATCTAGTTTCCGGATTCATCCCTTAACCTTTAAGACGTAAATTCTGATCGGTAGATACGGGTATCCGGGGATTCGATGACAAATACATTACGGATAAGATCATATGAGCTGCGGCGCCCCGCAGTGCAGGCAGAAATTTGCTTCTGGTTCGACGGTTTGACCGCAATATTTGCATGGAAATGGTTTGAGCACCTTTCCACAAACGGGGCACCAAACGTAGGAAAGGTGAATGGTATTTCGGCAATTAGGACAAGTTTCAGGCGGGGAAGAATCCACGTCTGTCCGCGACACATCATTTTTCAATTCAAGTTTATCAATTAATAGACCAAGAGGGTTATGACAACACATAGGCGTTCTTAGTGTACTGGTTTTCCACAATAAGGGCAGGTTGTCCATTCGTTCTGCACCGGTCGGCCGCAGCCAGGGCAGGTGGCACGAGTTGTAACACCTGTTCTTGACGTGCTTAAGCTTCGAACCAGTACAATTCCCCCCAATACAAGCAGTGCGAGAACACTCAAAGGGATAAGGAACATCCCGAGCATCATAAATCCTCCAAACATACCCCAGCTTCCGACCATCCCGCCGAATTGAGGATTCATCATGCCAAAGCCGCCGCAACCATAACCCATCCGGCCAAATCCACCAAACAGTGAAGTCGCCACTATGAAAGTTATCAAGGCGACGGCAAGGCCCCCCAAAGTCCACTTCCAAGCGGTACGCATTATTGCACCTCCTGTTCGGCAACAAACTGACCATGCCAGGTATGCAGCCAGACGCTGCCATCGAAGCCATTGACGCTCAACATACCGGCAACCTGGTCATTGATCTTGAAATCGAAGGTGTAATACCCATAGAAACTTGTGCCGTCTGATTGGAGCTGTGCGCCGGCCAGGTTCGCATCCAAATACTGCTGTCCTTGTTGGATAGCCTGCTCGATCGAGAGGGTGTTCTCAACGGCCTGGCCGTTGCCCATATGGCCGTATTTGACATTCCACATCATATTCGGACCCATTTCAGGATACACCGCGCCACTGTAGGGATCCACCAGCAACTCAAAAGCGCCCCGACCTGTGCTCGTTTCTTTTACCGAAGCATAAAAGTTGTTATTGAATTCCATGATTTCCGCAACGGTCAGACCCTGACCGTACCCGGCGGCGTATTGTTTTGCGCTGGCAATGGCCAGATCGATCGCAATTCTTTGTCCATTTTGGGTAGTTGCATTCCATCCACCCATCATACCCATCCCCCAATTGCCCTGTCCGGAGTTATTGTTCCATCCCCCCATCATTCCAGGACCCATTCCCCGGTATTGCTGGTTAGGAGTGTTGTTGCCCTGCCAGCCCCAATCGTCCATCATGCCATTGCCCATTCCCCAACCATTGTTTCTCAAACCCTGGTAAGGAGGGGTAATGTCGGGCGTTTGTTGGGTTGCCGAAGGCGCGACAGGCGTTTTGGCCGGCGGGACAACCGAGGCCGCCTGAACATTCACCGGAGCAACCGCGTAAACTGGCGTTGGCCGCCAGAAATTATTGAAACCATAAGCAGCACCAATCCCTAGACCGATGCCGAAGATCAATAACAGGCTACCCAACAATAATTTCCGCATGACGTTTCTCCTTTTTCTAATCCATTCCGTGATGAACTAACGATACCCGGAAGTTGTGTAGAAATTGTGAGAAACCTATCAGGGCTTTATGAAGAAACCACATCCCGCCGCACGTAGATCCCAGAGGCAATCACCTCGTCGACGGCGAACTGGCTGTAGCCGCTTTCGAAGACAAACGTGGGCGAAGCACGCAGCAGTTTTATACTGCCGCCTGGAAGTACGCCCATCGCCATGAGCTTTTCCAACCGGCCCGGATTACTCATCTGGATGAACGCCACCTGGCCCACCTGCCCTGGCTGGAGTTCGATCAGGGGGGCAATCTCCGCGTCGGCTCTGGCGCGCTTTTCCCGGCAGCAGTCGCCGGGCGGAATGGCCTTCCCATGCGGGCAGAACGCAGGATGCCCCAGCAGGGTGCAGATACTCTCATCCAATCCATCGAACAAGACGTGCTCCAGCCTGCAGGCCTGGTCATCCACCTGGTTCTGGTCTCCTTTTAGCACGTCTGCCAGCAGGACTTCTCCCAGCCGGTGGCGGCGGATGGCGCGCGCGGCTTCCTCGCGGCCGGATGCGGTCAGCTTCCAAATCCCCTGATCCTGTACGATCCACGCGCCATCCAGCAGATCCTGCACATTCTCGCCCGGGTGTTCAGTTACCGGCACTCCTACTTGCCCGTCTTCTTCGGCCATCCACAGCTGTTCGAGTTGTTCTTGCGCCCGTTCACTGACCATCATGTCGATTTCTCCTTCACGGTCTTTCCCGCACGGTTAATTGTCGAATTCTTCAGGTTTCGCAGCCAGATGATCAGTTTCGCCTCGGGCAGCATTTCGTACCCGCAGCGCGGGCAGCGCACCAGGTGGCATCCTTTCACCAGTGGGCAACTGCCGCAGGCCGTTCCCGCTTCCTCAGGATCGAATTCGTAGCCGCAGAAACCACACTTCATAGCTTGACCCCAAGGACCATCAGCAACCAGTTGAGCAGCCCGCCGATCAAGAAAGCAAAGGGAAAGATGAAGACGACGATGGCCAGGGCGGTTTTCCAGCCACGTTCTTTCACGGTGACTGAGAACTGGGCCACGCAGGGGACGAAAAGTGTCATGGTCACCGTCGAAACCAGGATCTGTACGCCTGTCATGGTGTTACGCAGATCGTACAGGCCGGCCGCGCCGTAATCCCGGCGGAAGAAACCGAACAGGAAGGCCACCGCCGTCTGGTCAGGCAGGCCCAGCCAACGTACCAGAGGTTCAAGCGCGCTGATAGCCAGGTCGAACAGCCCAGTCAGCCGCCCCAACCAGATCACCAGGCTGGCGATGATGAACAACGGGAAAACTTCGCGGAAGTACCACTCCATACGGGTGTAAGTCTTGACGAATACGTTTTTCGGACTGGGCAGACGCAGCGGCGGCAGCTCCATGTAGAAGGTCGGACGCTCGCCGGGCATCAGCCGCGCAGTCACCAACCCCACCAGCAGGAAGATGCCGGTCATAATAGCAGCCCAGATCAGTAGCAGGTCGTTCCGCCCGGAAAGCATGCCCAGCATGACGCCTAATTGCGCCGAACAAGGGATGGCTAGCGACAGGAGAATCGTGCTGAGCACCCGCTCCCGGCGCGTCTCAAGCGTCCGGGTGACGATCGTCGCCATCGTGTCGCAGCCGAACCCCAGAACCATCGGGATCACTGCCCGGCCGTTCAGCCCGATCTTTTTGAAAACGCGGTCGATCAACATGGCCAGGCGCGGCAGGTAGCCGCTGTCTTCGATGACCGAGAAGGCCAGGAAGAACGTGCCGACAATGGGGAGAATGATGGCGATGGCATAGCGCACTCCCAGGGTGATCACACCGTATTGGTTGCCGATCAAATCCCGGATCGCCGGCCAGGGAACGTACGTTGCCAGCAATCCGTTGATCCAGGGGTTGACGTAAGCTCCAAACAGGCTGTTCTCGAAGAAATCGACCAGGGTCTGCGCCCCGAACACCCCAACAAACTGGTACAACAGGTACATCGAGAGGAGAAGTAGGGGGATCCCGGTCAGCGGATTCATCGTGGCTTCACTGACCTTTTCCGCGAAGCGCGAGACCCGCCGGACGGGCTGGGTGAGCACCTTTTGCAGAATCCGGCTGGCGGCCTCGCGCTGGTAGCGGGCGATCACCAGAGAAAGCGGTTGGCTAAAACGGCCCTGGGCGGCCTTCACCGTGGCCTGGACGTCGGCGTACTGAGCGCCTTCTTGCGCCGCGACCAGCGCGGCCACTCCGGCGTCGTTTTGCAACAGCAGCAGGGCAATCGACCGATGGGTTAACTGGTAGGAACCATACATCTGGGTTTCGATCTGTTGTAAGGCGTCTTCGATGGCGGGTGGATACTGAACGACGGCTACCTGAGCAGGCTTTGATTCACAGTTCGCGCAGCCTGCTGCCGAATGGCCGTTCCGGTTGAGGGAAGAAAGCACAACTTCTTTCAAGCGATCTGCGCCGCGACCGGTCGTCAGCGCAGTCGCGACAACCTGGATTCCCAAAACTTGTTCGAGGGCGGTTGTGTTGATTTTGACACCCAGCCGTTCGGCCTCGTCCATGAGGTTGCAGACCAGGATGACCGGCTGGCCGGCCTCGATCAATTGCAGGGTCATCGGCAGCATGCGCTCCAGGTTCTTGGCGTCGACCACATGCAAGGTAACCGCTGGTCGTTCCTGGAGCAAGATATCCCGGGCGACCCGCTCCTCTTCCGTCACTGGAACCAACCGGTACATCCCCGGCGTATCGACCACGCCGACCGGCTGGCCCGCCAGGCGGCCTATTCCCCGGCAGACTTCTACCGTCGTACCAGGGTAATTGGAGACCGTGACGTAAGCTCCGGTCAGGGTGTTGAACAGCACGCTCTTGCCTACGTTGGGCGACCCGACGATCGCGATCAGCGGCAGCCCGCTGGTATCTACGTTGGGACCCCCGTGACAACTGGCGCCGTTGGATTCTGGGAGGATCCTGGGGTTCGCAATGGATTCTTGCATGGATAAACTCCTGATTTAGGGACGGTAATCTATTACCGATTAAGGGAAGATCAAAATCGACCGGGCAGTTCTTTCAGAAAGATACATGCTACGTTCACCAAAAGCCGCCAGGATTGCGCCGTTGCTTCCAATGGCCAATACGGTAACAAGTGTTCCAGGGCCAATGCCTTCCGCTGTTAAAAATGAGTGTGTCGCTTCATCCGCCTGAATACGTGCAACCTGGCTTTCTTCACCGGTTTTTAGCTGTGTCAAAAATCGTTCTGGCAGGGGTAGGGCCGAGGACTGCGCAGCAGGAATGGGGTTTCCCAGAGGAGATTGGGTCGGTTGGCCTAAAAAGCGGGACAGACGTTCTGCAATATCGTCGGGTACGGTGTGTTCCAGTTTGCAGGCCAGCTCAGCCGCAACGTCCGGTAAGATTTGTAGTTGATCAACCAGGAACACTTCCCATAAACGGCGGTGGCGGAGCACAGACAAGGCCAACGTTTCACCATTTGGGGTTAAGGTAACACCCTTGTAGGGGGTAAACGTTACCCAGCCATCTTCCGCCAGCCGGTGAATCATCTGGTGGGCGGAGACCGGCTGGATGGATAACGCTTCGGCCAGCTGCGAGACAGGCAGCGGTTCTTCCAGGCCGCGCTCTTTGAGGAGCACAGCCGTTATCAAATACATTTCTTCGCTCTCGGTCACCATATTTTATGCTGAGCCTTAAAATAAATAGGGATTATTTTCTTGCCTGCCATAATATTACGTTGTTTTTATCAGTGGGCAATGAACAATCGTCATCCTTCCCTGGTGGATTTCGTCACTTATTTCACAAACTTGGATTTACAGAGAAAAACACCTTGACAGAATGATTTCTTGGGAATATCATATCATTATATTGTGATATATAAATATTTCGATGGGAGGCGTAGGAATTGTTAACCATTACAAACGCAGAAGGAGTTCAATTGCAAGCCAAGCTTTTTCGTGGCTTTGGAGACCCGGCGCGCCTGAACATTTTACAGGTGTTACGCAACGGCCCTATGACCGTGACCGAAATTGTAGCATCCACGGGGATGAGCCAATCCAACACATCTAACCACTTGCGCTGTCTGCGCGAATGCGGTTTAGTTGCTGCCGAACAACAAGGGAAATATGCGCTCTATCGTCTCAGCGACGACCGTGTCGGCGATCTGCTGGCAATGGCCGAATCCCTATTGTCCGATGTCGCTCGAGGAATATATGAGTGCACCCGATATAACCTTCCGCACGATGTGCGTCAGGAACAAGAATAAGGTGAAAACGGGTCTACGGATCTTCTCTACCTTTATCATTGCCCTTCTTCTAGATGGGTTGACGAAGGTTTGGGCAGAGCAAGTGTTGACCGCGCCCAGTCCGATCCTGGGACAGGCTTTTCGTCTGACACTGGGTTACAACACGGGCGTGGCATTCGGTTTGTTTGCCAACGGTGGGACCTTTCCACTTATTGTCACTGGCGTCATCATTGTTGGATTAGTCATCTGGCTCGTAAGGGAATTACGCCGCGGCGAATTTCCAGCTGCCACGCATCTACCCATTGGGATGATCCTTGGCGGTGCGGCAGCGAATTTCGCTGACCGCCTTCCAGATGGACGGGTGACAGACTTTCTGGACGTTGGCCTGGGCACTGCGCGCTGGCCGACCTTCAACCTGGCAGATAGTTTTATCATGGTGGGTGCCGCCATACTGCTATGGA
>JAJFTV010000074.1 GCA_021372725.1 Chloroflexota bacterium
TTCTTTATATATTTCATCTAATAGATGGGTTTATCTAATTCTCTCTTCCGTCTCAATAGGATTAGCTTTAGCAACGAGATATGTTGGCCTTGCTCTTTTTCCACCAGTAATAATAGTTTTGTTTCTATTTGTCAAACAACCATTGAAATATAAAATCAAAGCCTTTTTCACAATGGTTATCCTTGCACTGACCCCTATCTCGTTTTGGGTTGTCCGAAATTTGCTATTAACCCGTTCAGCAGCGGATCGCAGTATTGTTTTTCATCCAAGAAGTATCAGGAAAATGGGTAGAACATTAATTGAGGTATTACATGACTTTATCTTGCCTATCTCTGATTCCAAATATCTTAAGGCATTCGAACTCATCATAATCATTTTGATACTTTTGTACATGATTTCTGTTTTATATAAGAAACGAACACAATACAACCTGGCAAATTGTATTGGTATCAGTTACATTTCACTCGGTTTATTATTTTCAATATCATACATTATTATGGTTTCGTTTTCGATTTTTTTCTTTGACGCAGCTACTCCTGTAAATGAGAGAATTTTGTTGCCCGTTTATTTATTCTCAACAATTTCAATAATTTCCATGTTTTTCCTGTTTTCGAATATAGAAAAAAAACAGACAGTTTGGCTATTGTTTATTGTATGTGCGCTTGTTTCCATTCGAATCAATATTTTTCCGATGCTGAGTACATCGAATGAATTTCACACGAATGGTATTGGCTACAATTCCCGAACCTGGAACGAGGATCCGACGTTATCGATCTTGAAATCAATAGGCCCCGATAATAAGGTGTTCTCCAATGCGTATGATCTAATTTCCATCAAAACTGGAATTGAAGCTTTCCCATTCCCAAAGTCTTACAACAGTAGTACAACATTGGAAAACAATTCATATAATGAACAGCTTTCATCGATGTGCGATGAGGTAATGAAAGGCGATGCGATCATCGTTTTTCTTTTTCAGATTAAGAGGGATTACTTTCCAACAGAAGAGACAATATTGGAAAAATGTCAGCCGCCGGTTCTTTATGATGTCAAAAATGGAAAGATATATGGAATATCAATAAAAAATAAAAACGACAGTAATTAACAAGGGCAAATTTACTTACGATTTCTAAATGGAATCAGGTTGAAAGCGGTACTTTCTATTCTTCGGCTTTTATCGTTTTATAAACGTGTAAAAAGCTGCGATCAACGTCGGGGGTTAAGTTTTCGGTGATATCGATCTTGTCAAACCGGGCGGGATATTTAGTGTTCATAAGCGGTTCCCAATTATTTGCCGCCTCTTCACTGAGTAAAACATAATCGGCTTCAAGCAGCCATTTTTCGGCAATTTCATCATTCCAGAAATTCATCTCGAGCAGCGCTTCCTCATCCCCACCTTCCCGTTTGTAAAAATAGTTGTTCAACTGTGCGGGAAATAACCGGATATCATCCAGGTAAAGCAAAACGACAGGTGAGTGATATTCCCAATAGATCAGTGAACCGGGCTGAATGCTGGATGAAAGCTCCCCGCCCACTTCCTCCAGTCTGTCTATAACACTCTCCTCACAAATGGTGGTTGACGGTAATCCGGCCAGATAGTTTGTCGGGCTGAACAATATTGCTGCCCCAAGAGAACAAAGCGTGATCAGCCTGGTAAATGAAAGATTCGGCTTTCTTCTCCGTATGACATGCCATATTACTACACAAAGCAGTACAAAAACAATTCCAATTGCCAAGCCATAAGCGGCTGCCGTTATAAATTCCAGGTTCTTGTATCCCCAGTGGAATTTATTCTCCAGCGATCTCCACAATTCGGTAGTACCCGGAAGAATCTGCATCGACCTTACTCTGGGAACCTCAAGGAACATAACCCGGTTAGAAAAAGTGCGATGCTGATAAAGACCAATGCCGGTACAACTGACAATAATCGAGAGGATCAGGGCCGCTGCTTTTACGAAATTGCCTTTTTCACCCATCCATTCGTAGCAACAAGGGATGATGATCAAACCTAATGGCAGAAAGAAACCCGGGTATATCGGAAGACTGTATAAAATGTTATTGTTTTGAAAAACAGCCATCAAGTGAATGATGGAAAGAACCAGAAAACTCGTCAGGATAAAAATAAAGGTCTTGAATTTTTCACTCTTGACCACTCTTGACCAGTTCGCGGTGATCAGAAAAAATAATGAAAAGAGCCCCGGAACAATATAAACACTCACGGTGTTAAAAACCACCCATAATTCCTGGGTGATTTTGTAATCATGGTCAATAACATTACTGCCGATATCCGATTGCGCGACGACAGAAGCTGTTGAAGATGCCCCATTTACAAGACTCTGGAAAGATCTCATCATGATACCGACATACGGTCTCCACATCATTTCATACATATCGGGCCAGTAAATGATATTGAACAACAGGAAGAACGCTATCCCGGTCGTAACGGGTATCCACGCTTTCCGGATCCCAAACTGCCAGATGACGTAAACAATTGCCAAAACAAAGTACGGGATCAAGTTCTGGCGTGTGAGAGCAGTCACCGCAGCAAGAGCCATTCCCAGACTTAACTGCCAAATTTTTGCTGATTTTTGGGTGATTAACAACAGGCTGAATGTAATCAGTGCCGCGCACACACTTTGTGTCAGGGCTCTTGAATACATGGACACCCAGAAACCGTTCAGCGAAAATAACAGGAGGATCCCTGCTGCCCAGGTCTGGTTGCTTAATCGGCGGATCAGCAGCCAGAGCCCTACCAGCATGGCCAATGACAGAAAAAGCGCAAACAATCGACCTGAGCGTAAACCGGGGGTGATGAGCTGTGAAAGCCCCAGAATCCAAAAAGAAAAGACGCCTTTGTTGGTAATCGGGCCGCCATCTTCGTATGGCTGGTAGGTTCCTTCCAGGTAGTATTTGCCTTTAAGCAGATACGTCCCTTCATCCATGTTGTCTATTTGGTGATCTACATAATAGAGACCCCTGACAACAAATATCACTAATGCAATCAGCGATATCGCCAGGGTAATTTTGTTGGAGTTGATCCTCCAGAAATCGGCTGTTTTTTGTTGTATATTTTTCACTTCATTACCATTGGTTTTTCACACACCACTCATGCTAATATTCAAGCCAGATCGTCACCGGACCGTCATTCTCGATGTTCACCACCATGTAGGCACCAAACTGACCGGTTTTTACGGGTACCCCCAATTCATTCAATTGACCGGCAAAATAATCCACCAACGGTTCTGCCAGGTTGGGCGGGGCTGCATTGACAAACGAAGGCCGGTTTCCCTTGCGGGTATCTGCATACAGGGTGAATTGTGATACAACCAGAGCCTCCCCATGAATGTCCAATACGGAACGATTTATTTTGCCTTCTTCGTCTCCAAAAATACGCAACAGGGAGATTTTCCGCGCCAGGGCTGCTGCCTGTTCTTTTGTGTCGTCCGGCCCAATACCCAGCAGGATGACCAACCCGGGCCCAATTTGTGAAAGTATCTGTCCGCCAACGGATACACTACCCGTGTTGACACGTTGTACCACTGCTCGCATTTGTTCTCTCCCGGCTGAAGAAAAAACATTTCTTGAAAATCAAATTATATCAACATATCCGTTTCAGGAAATCGATATTTCAGGTGGAATATTAAGAATAGCCGGTCAGAGGGAGATTTCAGAATGGATTGTCATAAATTTTGGTAAAATGCAGGTATGTCCTTCCGTTTGTTTCAAAAAGGCGTTCCCTTCCTCAAGCGTTTATTGGATCTGTTTATCTCCATCGCAGGTTTGATCCTCCTGTCACCCCTGCTGCTGGCATTATCTATTATTGTACGACTTAATCTCGGTTCGCCGGTATTCTTCAGACAAAAGAGACCTGGCTATCATGGTGAAATATTCACTCTCAACAAGTTCAGGACCATGAAGAATATCACTGATGAAAGCGGAAGACAACTTTCGGACGAGCAACGCATGACCCGCCTGGGAAAATTTCTACGCGCTTCCAGCCTGGATGAGTTGCCGGAACTGTTCAACGTTCTGGTGGGAGAGATGAGCATGGTAGGGCCGCGCCCGTTGCTGGTACACTATCTGCCGCTTTATAGCCCCGAGCAGGCGCGCCGCCATGATGTGCTGCCGGGGATGACAGGTTGGGCGCAGATCAACGGCCGCAATGCATTGACCTGGGACGATAAATTCAGTCTGGATGTCTGGTATGTCGATCACTGGTCATTCTGGCTGGACGTCAAAATACTGGCTCTTAGCGTATGGAAAGTGCTGACACGCGAAGGGATTACCCAGCCAGGCGAGGTGACCACACAGGAATTTACGGGAAACCATTAATTTACTCGGGAATGTCCAACGGGTGTATCCATCCGCCGTCCAGTTCTTCCAGCACATTATCCACAAGACGCTGCTTGCCAGGCGTCAGAAATTCTTCATTGATATTTGCCAGCATAACCGGTGTTTCCAGTGAGACACCCCCTTGCCCTGCAAGCACATCCGGCCATATTTCCTCAAGCGGTGCCGCAACATCCAGCATCACCGAAGCTGCCCAACGGTTGCGCAAGGCATCCGGCGGGTTTCCACTGCCAACCAGGATCAAATCTTTTTGAGCCAAAGTATCCAACAACGCAGGGCTTTCAGCTCCGGGCGAAACATAAGCCGTATAAATGATATTGCCCAGCAGCGTATCCAGTTCACCTTGCCAAACCGACGAATCGGCATTGCCGGATATGCGCGCAGACAGTGGGAAACGAACCAAAGGCGCATAGTAAGGATTGCAAATTCCGCAAAAATATTGCCCGCCATTAATGAAAGCCTGCTCCTCAGTATCTCCACTTCCATCCGGGGCAAACAAACCGGCCGTGCGCCAATCCGAAGTGATCAGAGTGGACAGGTATCCCGCCAGAAAAGCCTGTTTATCACGGCGGAGGCGTATCACATTGATATTGGATGACGGTGTCAGATCCTGATCGGAATAAACGATGAATTGAGTTTCCGGGGTTGCCGCCAGCGCCTCCGGTAAAGTGGCATCCGATGCGTAAAGCACAACGACCTGCCAATCGGATCCAATGTCAGCCGCTTGAAAGTCGGTACGCTCCTCATACAGCAAACCGTTTTTCGATCCAAGGTCAGCCAATGTTGTTGACAGATTATTCTGTGTGACCTCATCCATTCCGGCAGTCATCAACACCACCTTCTCCGGCCGCGGAGTTTCGGTGGCAGCAGGCAGGTCTGTGGCAGTTTCAACAAGCGAAGTTTCGGTGGCCGCGGCAGCAGGGGTCTGCCCGGCAGGTGAGGTGCCATTGCAGGCTGAAACGATTAAACACAATAATAATCCGCTAATGATCACCCAATTCAACCGGCCTGTTTTTCTTTCAATCATAATGACTCCTGGCAATTCCTGGTCAATTCTTTAATTTAGTTATCTTATCATAAAACAGGCTGCAAATTGGTCTCATCGCTGCCGGAGAAATGGCATCCTGAGAGCGGAAAGGAAACTGGCTGTGGTGACACCTGCTTGACTCAGGAATAAAAATATCCAGAACTGAAACGAATTTTGACAGCCTTGTGTATAATTGGTGACGAAAGATAGATTAAAAACCGACAAAAGTCGTATCGCTTCTGAATTATTACATCTATAATAGATAATAATTGTCCAATTATAATAGGAGCAAATGAGGAAACATGCAAACCCGATCCGCAAATGAAATTCTTGTCCTGAGTGAGGAAGCCCATAAACAATTTGTTGATATGATCCGGGATACAAAACGCGATGATTTATCCGTACGAATTCGCCGGCAAAATTACCAGACCCAGCTTATGTTTGCATCACCAGAAGACATCCAGAATGAGGATCTGGTGCAGGATGCGGGCGATTTTTCTGTGATTCTTGATCCCGATACTGCGGCAGCGTTGGAAGGCGCTACACTGGATTTCGAAGAGGATGGTTTCTCCATCATACCGCCTGCGGGTAAAAGCCTGTTCCCCAAAACAAAAGATTGGGGAGATGCCACCGCCGATGCTGTTCAGGCCGTGGTGGACCAGCAGCTCAACCCCGGTCTGGCCAGTCATAACGGTTGGGTAAAACTTCTGGATGTCAAAGATGATACGGCGTACATTGAGATGGGTGGCGGCTGCCGCGGCTGTATGCACTCTTATATGACGCTCAAAGATTCGATTGAACGAATGATCCTGGAAAACGTGCCTGCCATCACCAAGGTGATCGATACCACCGATCATGCCGGTGGGACCAATCCTTACTACGCGCCCGACAATTAACCACAAATCAATTCACTTAAGTAATACAAAACAAAGACAAAGCTGTTCTGAAATTTCAGAACAGCTTTGTAATAAAAATTAAGATACTTACTGCCAGAATATTGAAATTTCGTCTGTATTATAATAAACCCATGATCGAGCTAAACATCCCCGGACGCGGCTTGCTGCAATTGCATCACCTGGTATGCGATGTAAACGGCACACTGGCCGAAGATGGAGGGTTGATCCAGGGAGTCGCACATAACCTGGCAAGGTTGCGCGACAGGTTAACCCTGCACATTATCACTGCAAATACCTACCACCGGCAGGACGAGATCGACAAAGCGCTTAACCTCCCATCTGTACGGCTTCGACAAGGCGAGGGGTCAGCGGAAAAAGCCGCTTATATTCGCAGTTTGGGAGCTGAACAGGTCGTGGCAATCGGTCAGGGCGCAAATGACGCCCAGATGCTGGCCGAGGCCGCATTAGGGATTTGCATTTTATCCCGTGAGGGGGCATCCATATCAGCGGTCAATGCTGCTGATATCGTGGTGCCTGATATCCATGCAGCACTGGAGCTGCTCGAAAAACCCTTGAGAATCGTCGCAACACTTAGAAAATGACTGTTCCTACCAGAAAACCTTTTTCCAAAAAGGATGAACCGCTTCATACGTCCACTCGTAGACGCAGGCGGAAACGCCTGTCGCTTTACGGGAGAGCGGACGAACGCAGTGTTTTCCTGGGAAATTTAACCCATTCTGCAACACCATCCGTAAATTTCTTTCCCTTGTCCATCCTGACAGGAATTATTCTTGGTGCAGCATTCTTTTTTGATTTGCGTCCCTTGTACATATTGGCCGTCCTGGCTGCACCGTTTATGGCACCGTTGGCCGGTTTATCACTTGCCACAGTATCAGGCTCCGTTCGCTTCTTTTTCCACTCGTTGGGAGCATTGTTGATCGGAGCCGGGATGGTTTTCGGGCTTGGAGCACTTTGCGGTGTGGCAGCCGGGACTTGGCCAGATCTTTCAAACATTGACCCGTTGTGGACGGCCAACTTTACGTGGGCAGACACTGGACTATTGCTGGTAGGGACGATTTTTATGGCTGGCCGGCTTTATCGCAATCCACAACAAAATCCGCCTCTGGCCAGTGCCGCGCTTGCCTATGAGTTGTACCTGCCGGTCACCCTGGCCGGCTATGGGCTTGCCACTCACTCCTCCGCTTTGCTGCAATATGGGCTGACCTTTTTTGCAATCCACGTTTCCCTGGCTTCCGTTGCCGGCGCAGCCGTTTTCGTTATTTTAGGATTACGTCTACGCATGCGTAAAAATTATTCTCTTGGGGGCAGCCTGTTACTGACAGGAATTGCATGTGCCGTTATCCTCGCTGGATACGGTTCAACAGGCATTCCGATTCCTGTTACCTTTTCCAATGCACCCGCCCCAACCGTTGCTCAAACTCATACTGTCTTGCGTACGGAAACTGCCACACTTTCCATTATTACAATTCCGATCCGCACGTCTACGCATACCATTCAACCCAGTGAGACGTTGGTTCCTACTCAAACTTCCGAGCCCACCCTGACAGAAACGGCAACCATCACTTCTGTCCCCAAACCATACCTGGCTGTCGTGCGGGTTAGTGGAGCAGCAGGTGCCTACATTCGGGCAGAACCTGCCGGTGCGGTAGTTAATTCCATCTTAAATGGGATGTGGGTTGAAATCCAGCCGGAGTTTGAGGAAGCCGAGGTAAACGGTGCTGCCTGGGTTTATGTCCGCACGGATGACGGCATAGAGGGATGGATGATGAAATCATTACTGGATATTCGTGCCACCACACCTATGCCGTAGGTTTTTTATACTTTACTAAATTTTCACTTTCAGGAGCTTTAGATGACAATCAATTTTGGTACTGATGGATGGCGAGCAGTCATCTCAGACACATTCACCTTCACAAATTTGCGCCTGGTTGCCCAGGCGATGGCCGATGCTCTTTCCACAGACACCTGGAATAATGGCGGGAACAATCTCAACCCTGTTCCCCATACAGTGATTGTCGGTTATGATACCCGGTTTCTTTCTGACCGTTACGCCATGGATGTTGCCAGGGTCATGGCCGGCAACGGTTTTACAGTCTACCTGAGCCAGTCTGACGCCCCAACACCGGTCATTTCTTATGCCGTTCGCAACCTTAAAGCTGTTGGCGGAATTATGATCACTGCCTCGCACAATGCCCCGCGTTATAACGGAGTCAAGCTGAAAAATGCATACGGCAGTTCAGCATCACCGGATCAATGCCGGCAGGTTGAAGTTTATCTGAATGATAATGAAATGCGCGCCAGAGGACCCAACCTGATGGATTTTGAGGTTGCGCGCGAAAATAATTTAATCCGCCGCTTCAATCCCATCCCACAGTATTATGAACATTTGCGCAAACTGATAAATTTTGATGTGATTTCAGAAGGTCAGCTACGAGTGGTTGTCGATTCAATGTATGGATCAGGCCGTGGGGTGATTAAAGGTATCCTGCAGGGAACAGGTTGTGAGGTGCATGAAATCAGAAATGAAATGAACCCCGGCTTCGGCGGAGTACATCCTGAGCCAATTTCACGCTATCTTGACGCTCTCGCCGGAGCCATCAACTCCGGTTTGGGAAATTTCGGTGTCGCAACGGATGGTGATGCCGACCGTACCGGTGCAATGGATGAACGCTGCAATTTCGTTGACCCACACAGGATCATGGCACTCGCTCTGCGCTATCTGGTCGAAGATCGCGGCATGCGTGGAACAGTGGTTCGCACGGTATCCACCAGCCGAATGTTGGATCGATTGGCCAAACGGTATGATCTGCCCATTGTAGAAACTCCGGTTGGTTTCAATTATATTTCCGATCAGATGATCCATGATGATGTATTAATCGGTGGAGAAGAATCCGGCGGCATTTCATTCAAAGGCCATATTCCCGAAGGGGATGGAATCATTATGGGGCTTCTGCTGACAGAGATAATCGCCAAAAAACGGGTTTCCCTGCATGAATTGGTTGAAGATCTGCTGAATGATGTTGGGCCGGCATTTTATGAACGCCGCGATCTGCGATTAAGTCATCCTGTCGCCAAGAAAGCGATGGTTAATTATTTGCATTCGAATGCACCTGCTTCAATCGGTGGAGAGAGAATCCTGGAAGTCAGCACCCTGGATGGCGCCAAGTATATTCTGTCAGACGATTCCTGGCTGCTCATCCGGCCGTCAGGAACCGAACCGGTTCTGCGGGTTTACGCAGAAGGCCGCTCACCTGAAATGTTAAAAGCACTTATAGGGTTTGGACAGCAAATTGCCGAAAACGTGAGTTAAGCCGATAAACGCACTCGACGTGTCAGAATCATCACAAAAATCAGCGCCAAAGCAATTCCCAAAAGCCCCGGCATTCCGATATTTTCCGCCAGACCGGTCTGTGGAAGCGCGGTGGAAGTAGCAGTAGGGGTGGCAGTAGGGTTGACCGCTGTTTGTTGAGCTGCGGCCTGTGTAAGAAGTACGGCTGCCGTGGCAGTCATCCCGGGGTCATTCACAACAACGCCAATTCCGTTTTCTTCGGTCGCGGTGGGTTCAGCAGTATCGGTAAAAAGGATAATCATGGGGGTGGAGGTTGGCATTGACGTGACCGTAGGTGATGGAGTATTTGTGAAAATCTGTAACCCTGAGATGGATGAGTTTGTTGCGGCCCTTACCGTGGCAGTATTATGAGCGTTGATCAATGCAGCCTGCTCTAGACGCGCCGCCTGGAGCTTGGGTGACACCGACAGGGTCAATACAGACAAGACAGCCACCATAATGATGAATAATGCCGTCAGAACACCTGCCGCAATCCAAAAATTCCGGTTGGATCCGCGTTTCCGGCGTTTGGGTTTCTTTTTTTGGGGTTCGGATACAAGTTCTTCCCCGGAATCCTGAAACAGGAAACCATTCCCTATTTTCTCAAAGGGATCTTCACTGTTATTTGTCATCGCCGCTTCTCCTCGTAACTGATGACCGCCTGTATACTATTTTAGTCCAGAATCTCCAGATTCACAATCGGGGAAGATATCTTTTTATTGTTTTCGAGACGAATCGTAGCAGTTTTTGTCCATAAACCATTAGCAAGCATCACTGGTTCATGGTGAACTGCTTCGATAATCCCGATCGCGCTTTTGTGTGGATCATCCAAAACGCGAACCATCCTGCCCTGTCGAAATTCATAATTTTCCGACATCACTTCACCTGTCTCCTGAAGCGGGATGATCACCTCCGGCCGGTCTCCTCTGTAGCGGTTCATTTCAATTGCGTTCAAACAGACTTCACGTTTTTCATTCTCATACAGGATTTTTGCGGCGGCCTGGTTAATACCAGTTCCTGTAAACCCCTCCAGCAGTATGACAGGCAGCGGTAGTTGACGGGCCATCTCCACCAATTCAGAAGACATGCTGCCCAAAATTAAGCCTTTCATGGGCAATTCTGCTGCCGCCCGCATGGTCGCCTGATCGCGGCACTGCCCCGCCAGGCCAATGACTCCGCGCAGGCTGTCATCGATTTGCGCTAACGTCAACATCCCGCCGGCATCATTATGGATGATGTGCAGCGGAGCTGTGCTGACTTTCCCATTTCCCCAAATTCCCTGGATCAATGCGCCCATAGTCTCCAAAATAACGCCATAATCCGGGATTACTTCCACAATCAAGCCCGGGTAGTTTGCCCGTATTGGAACAGCCGGCTGCAGCAGTTCATACAGCACTCGACCTCTGCTGATCATCATGATTTCACCATCGGCAGGGGCACGCAAAATCCGATTGAAACGTTTCCTGTTTTCTGCCAGTACATCTCCCTTGAATAATTTTTCTCCCACATTTCGGGTGATGAGTTCCCTGCTGAATTTGTTGTACGGGATGCCCAGGGCATTCGGTACATCGATCAGAATATGTTTCAATCTTGAAGGAGCCTCGGCGATAACATCCGTGGCGTCAACCTGCTGACCCACAAGCACAAGTACTGTTCCTTTATCGGGGAGCATTCGGGCTCTTCTAATTTTTGTCAGAGGGTATATGTGAGTGACGGGTGCGAACATAACAGGTTATGTTTCCTTTTTTTGATCTGCAGAACTAAAGTCCGAGCTCATTATTCCACTTTTGCAGGAGTGCATGTCTCTTTTTCTTTTCGGTTGGAAGGGTAACAGGACGGCCGCGGGCGTCGATCACAACCCCGCAAACCCCGCCTTTAACGTGATAGCTGCCAAAACGAGCCCGATTTGCCGGATCAATGATCGTGCGGCGGTTCCCCTCAATATGAACTCGCACATCTTGTCCGTTTTGAACAGGAAGCACCAACAAGCTGCCCTTGTTAATTTCAAAATGGTTTGAGCTCCCATCTTCAAATTCAACCCGCACCTGTAAGATTTCACTCCCGGCGCGGGCGCTGCTGACAGGGCAGATGACAGTCCCGAGGTTCAGGAAAGCTCCCGATTCCAGTACCTGGACAGGCAGAATGGAATTAACTTCTGCTGCCGCCCCCAGACCGGCCATCAGGTTGTTCTGATCCAATACAAAGGTTGATACCCCAACCGGTTGAATACCATCCAGCAGGACTGACAATCCGCTCATCGGATTAGGTGTCTGGGTAAGGATTGAACCTGAAATCAAAAATGGCTCAAAGTTCATCTGTAATTTCGGCTGCTCCAAATGCATTTTCCGGATCCCCATCCGGAGAGCCTGTCTGGCAACGGCCTGACTGACGGTCAATGACTCCATGGACGACGGCACTCGATGTGGATATAAACTCATTTGATAGAGCATGTCGCGCAAATCGCTGTCGGATAAATCAAACGGAATCCATTTGGCAAAATCATCCAGCCTGGAATCCTGAATGAGTTGTTCCATTCCGGTGCCCATACCAAAAGGAAAAGATCGTAGCTTTAGATCACCGGATTTGGCAGCGGCAATGGTCAGTGAACCGGAACCCAGATCAATCCCCATGACTCCCCGGGCAGGGTCGTACACCTGGCTGAGAAAGCGGACGATCCTGCCGAAACCAAACGCCGAAGGCACAGGCCGCACGCTGCATTTTTCAGCAGTTTCTCTCACCCCGGAAAACTGATCCAGGCGGATTTCGGTAAATGTCTGGCTGTAAACCTCCAGAGCAGGGCCGAAATTTTCCTCGGATAGGGATGGGCGTAAATTGGGAGAAATTCGTATCCGCGTCAACCTTCCCAGGAAATCTTCGACATTCTCCACAAGGGCTTGATTACCGCAATACAGCACGACCGGTTTGCTGCTGTCGCGATACACCTGACTGACCAGGCCGGCCAGTTCGACCAGTTCATACACAGACCGGCTGGCTCCGCCTTCAGTACCTCCGGCGATAATCATCAAATCAGGTCTGGCTGCCAGGACTGCATCAAGTTGCATGGCGCGTGTACGCAGGTCGCTCAAACCAATAGTTTCCACAACCTCTCCTGGCAATGAGGTAGCCAGATGGCGAGCACTTTCAAGCGAAAAATCGTCCAGCAGCCCAGCCAGAACAATTTTCAGCCGGGGTCCCGCTGAATGGGTCATAACCAACCGGTCAACCCCTGATCCATCCTGTTGTGAGGGGAGGATATAGGTTCTGTTTCCGTTGAGCAGTGTGCGCCCGCAAAGTTCCTGCAGCGCCCGAATCGCTTGAAATATCCCCACCGATGCATCACTCACCGGCGCATCCACCGTGGTCATGGCTGAGCCGGTGGCGATGAATTGATATCCTCCATCCACCACATCGAACAGTGACGCACGGGTATTCATGGCCCCCAGATCGATGGCCAATAATGATTCTGCCTTTATTGCATCATCGGTCATAGCGCCGCCAATTGTTGTACAACATCTTTGATAAAATCAAGACGGTTTACCAGGGCGGCAATCGATGCGAGAAAGACACCGGCGTATAAGGCTCCAAATGTAATGGCGATGAAGACTTGCCCAATTTTGGATAAACCTTCCATCCAGTGCGGCCGTTGAGGTTCTTCGCCGGATTTTGCCCGCCCGGTGAAATTGAAATAAACCAGTGTCGTGATTGTACCGATCAGGATAAGCAAAGCCTCCAATAATTTAAAGACAGGGCCACCGGTAGTTTGGCCTGTTCCATTCTGAAGATCAAATGAAGAAATCGCGCCATTTACCTGTCCAAAAATGGTTCCAAAGACAGCGCCCGTAATGGTCAGCGCAGCACCAATCCCCACCAGATACCCCATCGGTACGCTTCCCACAGAAGAAAGCCGGGGAGAGAGCTTGAACAACAACAGGATCCCCAACAGAAGCGGAACAGCCGCGATGAGTTTTTCTGAGGCGGTGCCATTTACCAATGGAATGACAATCCTGGGCCACAACACCTGATAAATCACCACCGTGGCAACATATCCGGCCGTCACGCCCACAAAAAGATAGGAACCCAGCCGGAAAAGCACATTATCACCCAGCAGGTAGCTGAAAATGACCAAGGTCAGAACAAAACCAACCATCATCCAGATAAATTCAGTCAGATCCATATTGTTTACGAAACCTCCTGGTCCAACCGTTTCCGACCCAACAATGATTTGATGAATTCAACGATACCCCCTAACAGGATGAACACGATGACGGCAGCCACTCCAAGTTGAAATGCAGCCCAATTTTTTCCGGAATTCTCTGTTTGAAGCTGGCTGCTTTCCCGCAAGCTTAATCCACCCGCCATTCCGGAAACCAGCCCCTGTACCTGACCACTCGCCACATAGGGTTGAAGCATGGGGGCAGCCTGTGCGCTGGAAACAACGAGGAAAGGCACGCCCTGGATGGCAGGCTGCACCTGTTCGATCCAGGCTCGGCCGGTCTCCGTTGTATCGGTAATCAGCACCAGCATGGAAAAATCATTCAGTTTTTGAATATTGATCAACCCGGCCGAGTCCCATACCGGGCGGTTTTCCAAACCGGAACTGATGCCATAACGGACAGCCTGCTGTGGGTTGGCCACCAATTCCTGCAAAGAAAGCGTCTCTCCCGGCAGGTAACCCAGGTTGATAAACCAGTCCCGCTGGTTATACTGTTCCTGCAAATCCGGGTTTGCAGCCAGCACATCGTTTTTTAAGCCTTCTCCCAACACCGGTCCGGATGAATTAGTTGAAACGACCGCAATATGTGCATTACGCTTCATAAGCAGCTCAAAAGCACTCATCGCAGCAGTACTCAGCTCACCGTCATACCCGGGTGAGTATTCCACGGCAACCAGCACCGAAGATCCTTCAGGCAGCGCATCAATCGTAGCCTGGAATGAGCCAATTTCGGTTGTACCTGCTCTTCCTGCCCATGCTTCCAGGGCAGGAGAAATGGGACCGACCAGCGGCAGTAACATGACACCGATGAGCAGGATGCCGATCAGTGCGCGAATCAACCCGTGGGGGGTCTTTCGCAACGGGCGTTTCTTTTTCACCACCTGCTTTTCTTCATCCAGCATGTTCTCCAGCCTGGCTGCATTGGTGCGCTGTTTTTCGCTGACCTCAACCTGTGAAGAATACAGTGGAGGTTTTCTAAAGAAAACTGAGGCTTCGAATACAGGCAGGACACCGGGGATTCCAGCCAGAGGGCCGGCCTCTTCCACCGCACCGGAGCTTGCGGGCTGCTGGGAAGCAGACAGGTTTTCCTCAAGCGGCTGCAAACCCGCCAGCCATTCGGGGACACCGGTTTCAGAGGCTTCTTCTGACGGTGTTTCATCGAGCTGTGAAATTCCCGCATTTGCGGACGTGATATTTTGCATCCATTCGGGCAACGTCTCTCTGGGGAATGGACTGCTTTCGCCGGTTTGCTCCTGCCCACTGCTCTCTTGCGGAGCGGGTTCTATCCAGGCCGAGAGATCACCATTGATAAACGGCGGGGTCGCGTTGGATGGTTCTTCAGCCGTTTCTGGTTTGGTGGTATCAAATATCTGGGGAAAATTTTCAGTCTGTAAATTGCCCAGCCACTCGTTCAAGTTATCGCCCTCAACAGCAGAGATATTGTCTGCATCACCGGGGTACTCCAGGCTGGATGGCGTGGGGATGACCACTTCAGATTCGGTACCTTCTTCACCTGGCAGCATGTCAGGTGAGCCCGGTTGTACAGATTCAGGCTGTGCAGAGGTTTCAGCATCAATCGGAGCATTTTCTGGAACTGCCGGTTCTTCAAAAACCGGGGGCAACTCGATGATATTCTCTGTTGGCGTTTTTTCACCTGCTTCCAGATCGGTTTCATTGGGCAAGGATTTATTCTCTTTTTGAGAGGATAACCAGTCAGCAAGTACCTCCGCCTTTATTGCTTCAGCGGAATTCTCCTCCATCGTTTCAGGGCGATCAGCCGCTTTTTGGTTTTCATCGACCGAGTCAAGCCACTGAGGTAATATATTTTCATCCAAAGGAAGGGTAAATTTATAGGATGGAGAAGCGGAATAATCTTCGGCATCTGCATTGTCTAAAGATGGCTGCCAGTTATCCAGTTCTTTTAACCAATCCGGCAAGTTTTCCCCTGTTTCATCCGGAGGAGGTTCTACCGTATTTTCCTGATCAACTGTAAAATCCTGCAGCCGGCTGATAAAATCGGAAAGTGACTGATCTTCGTCATTCACCTCATCGTCAGGTTCAGGGTTATCAATTTTCTGTGCTGGCTCAATGGGTGTACCGCCTGATCCCCGTAAACTCTCCAGGATTTCATCCATGGATTCAGGAGATGGCTTTCTCCACAATTCGTTGGGCGGCTGATTCAATAAAGCGCCACAGAACTTGCACTCTGTGGCAAGTTCGTTATTTTCATTCCCGCATACCGGACACTTGATATCTGCCATAAATTTACCCGCTATAAGGCTTGTCGGAACCTATCAGGATACGAATACCGGTCATCAGGCTGCCAAGCGCAATTCCCAACAAAATACCACGTGCTCCGGCCAGCGGCAGGTCCTGGATCACAGTCAGGATGCCTGATGCAAGAGGAATATCTTTTAGAAAGAAAAGCGCGCCGCTGCCTATCACCAGAAAAACGATAGTACTCATGGCAAAGACTATCGAAAACATATCGTGACGATTTCTGAGCAGACGCAAACAACCGGCCGCCAGTGTGATCGATAGCATTGCCATCAGGCTGGTCTCCAAAGGCACCTGAATATCCTGCACCACGCGTTGGTAACCGGCATTGGCAGGTGTCAAGACAATGCCAAATGCCAACGTAACCAAAAAAGCCACTAATACCACCAGGCTGAAGGGGCTCCTTGTTTTAGGATCAACCAGTTTTCGATAATGAACAGTGACAAGGTTGGCTATCCCGAGTAAGGTAGTAATGCCGAGTAAAGTCACGCCCCATCCCAAAACAAGCGTGCGCAGGTTCTGGAGGAGGGGAACAGGAACAATATACCCCAATAAAACAACAAGCCCGGAAGAAATGGCTATTACAACAATAATGGGAGCGCGCTTTGTTTTCATAGAAACGAGAATCCCAAGAACTGATTGAGGATGGCAAGGATTACCCCCGCCAGTATGACGGCGATCAATATCCAACGCAGGATGTCCTGGGTCAGCAAGCTGGAGCGGTGGAAAGAGTTTTGGCTCAGGTAGGCAGGTGCTGCGAAAAGCTCCTCGCCAACCAGTGTATCTGTGGCAGTACCAAGCATGACCGCCTGGGCGGTCAGATCGTCACTTGCGCCGAGAGAATAACCGTTTCCCCGCCGGGCGGAATCGTTGATAAATGCAACTTCCGCCCCAAACCTGCCAATCAACACGCTGGTCTGCACGTTTTCCTGTGCGATGACCGGTATGGTGCCCAATACATAAGAATATGGTGAAAAACCCGTCTGGCGTACCAGGCGTGGATCATATTTGTTCAGAATATTCCCTTTTCGATAGACATATCGCAGCACATCCTGTCCAAGAAGCATAAGACTGCCCTCTCCGGTCGTCACTACCGGCGGGCGGTCGCTGATCATACTCAGCAGTGCAAGATGCTCAACCACGCTTAATCCCGCTAACGATACTGCATTCCCGGCACCCAGTATGCTGGAATTTCCAAGGGAAACGTGCAGCCGTTTCCCATCCTCGATGGTTAAACCGACTGACCGCTTTAAACTGGTGATTGCGGGAAGGTTGCGTAATGGCAGGCCGCTCATTCGTTTCCGCATGAGCCCAAAAACAAGGGTCAACACAGCCGCCAGTGCAACCACACCGCCGCCAATCATTTGTTCAATACTCATGCATTCTCCTTGCTGCGCAAATAGGCCACAAAATCCTTGCTTTGCTGCTGATCTTCGAGCATTTCGGCTAATGTTTCCCACTGCCCCCCAGCCCAGATCAACCGCAGGAACGGATTCGCAACGTGGATGATTTGCGCCAGAAAAATGTTCATCGGGCCTGAGGCATCGATCAACGCTGCTGCGGATTCCTTAAACCCCCAACGTTGCAAGAATTGATCCCAATCCATCCAGCCTGTTTTTGCCGGCATTTTATTGTCAAGTAAATGGTTAGCCATTGGTAAATAAAGGTAGCAATTTCTGTGCCATTTACAGGAATTTTCCCGCTGGTTGGTAATCTTGTCAACCTGGTTTGGTGCGGATATTGATTACCCGATAAAATACTGGCTTTTTAGCAATGATGTTCGGAAAGCGAAAATTTGAAAGATTTTTACACAAGCTTTGTCAAACACCCAGTGACTTATCCGGGTGATTGATAAAAATAATCAGGAATACAATATTGAGGTATTATTACCGATATTAAACACTTTTATACTATCCTGATCCTCCTGGAGGACTCATGCGCACAAGATCTTTCTGGAATTTGATCTGTGTCTTCCTGATAAGTTTACTTCTCGGTACTGGTCTGCTCATTAGTGGTACTAAGAAGGTCTCAGCCCAAGCAGAACCAATCTCAGCCCAGGGAGAGCAGGTTTCGATCCACGCATCGGACAGCGATTCTCCGGTTGTCATTTATTTCTTCTGGGGTGATGGCTGCCCCCACTGCGCAGAAGCTGAGCCATTCCTTGAATCTCTTGTTAATTCCAATCCACAAATTGAATTGAAATCCTACGAAGTCTGGTATAACGCGGATAACCAGAAACTTCTGCAGGAAATGGCTGCAGCATTCAATTTTGAGTCAAGCGGTGTACCAACTATCTTTATAGGGGATTCTTACTGGGTTGGTTTCGGTGACAACATTCAGGCGCAAATTGAAAAAAAGGTGAAGTCATGTCTGAAAACAGCCTGTCCTGATGCCGGTGCGGGTGTGATCCCCGGTGTTCCTCTTCCCTCAGCCACAGAACAAAGTGAAAGTACATCAACACCTGAAACCCCATCCGAGACGGATGATTTCATCACACTTCCGATCATTGGAAAGGTGAATCTCCGCACCCAATCCCTGGTCGTCAGCACCATCATTATTGCTTTAGTGGATGGGGTCAACCCTTGTTCTTTGTGGGTGCTTTCCATGTTGCTGGCGCTCACGCTGCATACCGGTTCGCGTAAAAAAATATTCACCATCGGTCTGATTTTTATCACCGTAACCGCTTTAGTCTATGTACTTTTCATCACCGGTTTGTTCAGCCTGCTCACTTACGTGAAGTTTATGGGTTGGATCCAGGTGGTCATTGCCGTCATCGCACTGTTTTTTGCAGTGATTAACATCAAGGATTACTTTTTTTACAAGGAAGGCGTATCTTTAACAATTCCTGACAGCAAAAAACCAGGAATTATGCAAAAGATGCGCAAGGTAATGGATGCCAGCCAGTCAGTCTGGGGTTTGATTGGTGCAACCATTTTATTGGCCGGAGGCGTCTCGCTGGTCGAGTTTTCCTGCACGGCCGGCTTTCCCGTTTTGTGGACCAACCTGTTGACCGCTCAGAACGTACAGACCCCTCAATTCATCTTGCTGCTGGTAATTTATATGTTCATTTACCAGCTCGATGAATTGGTAATCTTTTTTACAGCGGTTTTTACCTTGAAAGCCAGCAAGCTGGAGGAAAAATCGGGCCGCATCCTGAAATTGATCGGCGGCATGTTAATGCTGACACTGGCAATGGTCATGCTTATCGATCCAACCAGGATGAACTCGGTGGGAGGCACTTTAATCATCTTCGGAATTGCATTTGCTGCCACCCTGGCGGTACTGCTCATGCACCGGAAGATACTGCCCGCCTTTGGGATCTGGATTGGTACGGAAAAACAGGCCAGGAAGAAGAAGAAAAGCCGCCACTAATCAATCCTGATATAACAGACTGCCGGCTCCGGTAAGGCAATAATCTGCAATTTTTTGCTGCATATCATCTGGCGATGGCCAAAACGTGTTGAGCTGCGTCGCATAGGCGGCCACAGCTTCCTGCCATTTGTTCAGGCCAATCTTGTCAATCGGCAGTTGATAACTGTTTCCCGGCAGGTTCAGCCATTTTAGCAAATTACCGGCAACAACGGCTGAATAGGGATAATCGGCATACAACCATTTGCAATGACGAAGCATCTCTGCTGAATGTCTGACCAGTTGGTGATCGATATGCGCTCCGAATCCATAAGGGATAACCAGAACGGTTTCTTGCGGGAGTTCTCTGGCAAGTCTTTCAGCCAGGTTCTGAGCCAGCGCTGTTTCGCCTTTATACTCCGGCTGAAACAGATCTTCCTCACGTGAGATCACCGCCTGTCCAGTATCATCCAGACGGTATATGCAATCCGGGTAGTCAAAATGGCGGTATTCAGCTTTCAAAATCCGGCAGGCTTTGGCATCCTCCAGCCGCCTTGTGGCGGCTGAGTTCTGCCCGCTTTGCCAACGATCATGCAATGACTGCGCAAAGGGCGTTAAGTCCCCTGCAGGTTGATCACCGGCAAAAATCGTCCAGATTTCAATGTGAAAACCGTTTTGGATTTGCTGCCAGATCAATCCGCCACAGGACAAAACGGCATCATCCAGATGAGGGGAAAGATAAGTCCATTGGGGGCAACCACACATAGACAAAACCTTGTTTTTGAAATCAGGCAGCCGTTGACGAGGTACAGCAGATCGGATGCATTATACAGCGGGCTGTTTCGTTTGATATCCTGTGCAAACAAAAAAGGCGAGATCGATGCCTCGCCGTGGTTTCAGGTGGGGAATGGAAATCTACAGAATAAAGGAAAGAGCCAGCAAAATGACAAAGAAACTGCCCGCCAGAATGCCGATCCGTTTTAGATCCCGAATGATGGGGGTGTAATCCGGATTGAAATCAGTGTCTTCAATAATCCGGCGGGAAACCCGGGGAGCTTTTACGTCCTGCGCAATTGCAGCAGCCGCTGGGCGTGCCTGCTGCGCTGCGGCGGATGAATTGCGGGAATATTTTTTGGTATGTTTTTTAGCCATTCAGTTCTTCTCCTTACATTAATCCGGCTAATTATAAACCAGAATCCGGCTTTGTGTAAATCGATGCACGAAGGTAACATTTTTAATCCAGGTCGTTCCGATCACTCAACCAGTGATGCCACCACTACAATACGCTGGTTGTCTATCATGTAAGGGTAACAGGAAATCAATGTCACAACGGGCTCTGTGGTCTGGGCAAGAATATCAACACTCGTCGGTTCAACGAACAAAATCTTTTCAACCTTATAGGTATAAGCTTGCTTATCGGTGAAAAGGATAACTTCATCCCCATCCTGAAGCTGATCCAAATTTCGAAAGATCTCCCCGTAAACATCATTATGTGCAGAGAGAACTACATTCCCATCCACACCGGGATCGGGGGTGCCGGAATGCTGTCCGACGCCTTTTTTCAACTGCTCCCAATTGTCACCCTGAACAACGGGGGCATCCACGTCGATGGCCGGTATCTGTATCCTGACAGCCTGTTCCGGTCCTGAGGTTGGCAGCGGAAGAGCATCCATGGACTGAACAAGTGGCTGCAGTTGTTCCGGTATCTCGGCGATATTAGGCTGAGCGCCGTCCGGTGAATTCGGCGGCGTATGACCGGAAGGCAGCACAACAGCCATGATCAAGGCGGTAGGGGTCAGGGTGGGCTGTTGTAGCGAAGCGGCTACCTCACGGTTTAGATTTCGCAGCAAAGAAACGCCATTGAATACCAGCAGTATCAAACCCACCACCGCTGCCACCTCGAGCAGCAGCAAAAGCCGGTCAAGCCAGCGTCTTTTTTCACGTTGTTTTTTTTCAAGGCGCTCACGCTCAACATCCTCAAGCTGTTTGCTGCGTAAGCCTTCCAGGTTAGTCTGGGTTGGAGGAGGTTCAACACCTACGACCCGGCCTGTCTTTTGATAATTACGCAAACGCGCTTGCCGGTCTTCACGCTGGCGTTGAATCAATGCCTGGCGTAATTCTTCGGTACTCAATTTATCCACAGAACGTTTTGGAGGCATTTTTACATCCAGCCACGTATTTTGTATACAGCCATGCCAAAGTATTCTTTCAACACATTTGTGGTTAATGACAGGCTGGATGCATTGGGAAAAATCGATATGATGTTGGTTTCAATTGAACCTGAAAACAGGTTATTCCAACCATCTTCTGTAACGGTGAAATCAGCCGGAGCCGGGATCACCTCAACGCCCTGTTTTTCAAACAACGCCACCGAACGCGGCATGTGCATGGCTGATGTCACCAGCAAAACGCGCTTTATGCCATGATCATCCAATATTTCCCGGCTGTAGAGAGCATTTTCATAGGTATTTAATGATTTTGTTTCCAGCCAGAGTGTATCCTGCGGAACACCCAGCATTTTCATCAGTTCAGCCATTTCTTCTGCCGGTGAACCGGTCGAATCCGGCTGCCAGTCAATACTGCCGCCACTCAGCAGGATGACCGGCGCTTTTCCTTCATGATAAAGCGTAGCTGCATAAAGAATACGGTCTGCGGCACTGTTGACTTCCACCTGTGAGCGGGGCGACAGTGCCGGTTCGGTGCTGCCACCCAGTACAACGATCGCATCTGCCTGAGGGAGTTCACCCTGCGGGAGATAACGCCATTCCAAAGAACGGGCCAGGCTGAGTGATACCCAGCGGTTTCCGGACAGCCATAAAATTAAAACGATGCCGATCAACAACGCAGTACGCAACCTGTTCCTTTTGCGCAGAAAGAATACTGCGATGAGCAAAAGACAGCTTAATCCCAATGGGTAGATCAAAACAGGAAGCAGTTTCGAAAGAAAAACAAACATAAATCAACTCAATTTTCTGAAAAATAACCGACGGCATGAACCGTTTCACTGTTCATCACAATAGTCAAATGGTGGCAAGAGAGATAGTCACTCACCTTGATTAACCGCAGGCAGCCCGTCAAATTCGATTCCAGGTTTGTCCATTCACTCAAATGGTCAGGAGTATTGTAAAAAAATCCATGATTGAATACTGTGTCCGGGCGATCCAGTAAAATACCCAGCGGGTAAATTTGCGATTCCATCAGATCCTGAAAGAAGTGAGTGCCCAGTGATGGTTCCAGCGCAGGCGCCACTCCTTCACCCGCCAGTTCAACCAGTGCTCTCGAATTATAAATATCTCCATAATCCACCGTGACCCCCAGATCAGGGTTGGAGCTTCCCCAACGGCCAGGCCCAACGCAAATGAAGTTGTACCCTTTCAATGCCGCGTTGAGTTTACCCACTTCACGACCAAGGCTCTTCCTTAATTGGGCTGTGGGCAGTGAAAAATAATGCTCAGGGGGAACAAAAATGACATACTCGACATTGTCGATGAATCCCTGCGGTACAACAAAATGGGTCGAAAAGGCATAGTAACGTGAATCGAGATTGACCGGAATCTTTACGTTTTCTGTTTCCATCAAATAACTTTGCGGGCGGCATTGCAGCACGGTGATGGTCAATTCAGGTTCTTCGGTTGGCTTTCCTTTGATCTCAAGCGTGAACTCCACATCGACCGGTTTTTGATAGATTTTCTCCAAAGTTTGCAGGATTTTTTTCATCTGGCTGGCAAAGGAGGTGCGCTGGAGAAGTTCATCAAAAGTCAGAACCAGGCTGCTGGTATCCGAGCTTAGCATCAGACTGCGGATGGAGGAAAAATATCCATCCTGATCCACCTGGGCAATATAACGCAGGGGTGGGTAATCAGTCGTCAGGATATCCTTAACCGGCAGGGTAAGGAATTTGTTCTCCTGCAGGTCGATCAAATCGACAAAGTGCTGTGAATAGCGTCGGATCGCATCAGGATCGGCTGAAGGCCTTAGCTGCGGGTGACTTAATGCAACCAGGCGTGGAAAATCATTCCCCACCCGGTCTACCGCTCGGGTCCCCAGTCCCCATACCAGGCGTACAAACCCGTCTTCGGCGCGGATTTCCGGCATCCAACGGTAGGTATTGCGGCTGAAAGCTACGCCGGCAGCATGCGGCAGGTAGTAACGCCCCATTTGTTCGCCTTCCACCACCTGGATAAGGATTGCCATCCGTTCATCGTAATCCTGCAAACCCTTTTGCCGCCGGTACAGCAGCGCATTGGGATTGAAACCGGAAGCGTAGACCTTGCCAATTGCACGGGTCAGCTCATGGAGGTTTTCCTCCGGTGTACCCTGGTTGGGGAGGTAAAAAGACTCGTATTTGCCGGCAAATGCGGTTCCAAAATTGTCCTCCAGCAAGCTGGAAGAACGAACAATCAGAGGTTTCTTTCCAACCTTCTCCAGCAAAACCGTTAATTTTTCAGAGATATCGTGTGTGAGATGACCTGCCTCAAATTCCTTCACAACGTTCGTAAAATCGGCGCGCATCTCCTCTTCTGTTTTATATTTTTGATCCAGCCAATGCATCAGGTCGTTGCTGCTCATGAAAGGGTAAAACTCGGTCGCGCCAATGTAATATGATTCCGGTATCCTTATGCCACAAACCCCGGCTTCCTTCAGTGACTTTTTCAGGATGGTATAGGCCAGGATCATTCCGGCGGATTTTCCGCCAATCCGGCCGGCGCCAATCTTCCGGTTGCGGATTTCCTCCAGATCAGAAACCGAAAACCAGTCTTTGGCGATATTCACATACTGTAACTGGTCGCTGATCATCGAACGAATGATAACCACCTTGGATTCTTCCAGGCGGGGTCCCCACGATTTACGCTGATCTTCGGGCATATTCTCAATGGTTCGCGCCTGTTGAAAAACCAGGTCACGCGAAGCCAGTTCGGGGTTGAGCGACAGCGTCAAATTTGCTTCCTTGATGCCTCGCTCATTCAATGCCCGGGTCACCTGTTCCTCGAAATTTTCATAAGGGAGCTGCAAACTGTACATCACATCGGTCAGTTGGTCGCGAACATTCTCCAGACGTTTTTGCCAGACATCTTCAGGCTCTTCGAACGGAGGGTTATGCAAGCCTTCGCTCTCCTGCGATTGCATTGCTGTGGAACGTACCCGCTGTTCGAATTCAAGCGGTTCTATAATGCCCTGGATGAACAACTCTTCGCGCATCAATTCACGGATTCGATTTCTGAGAATGGGATATTGCCCCAGTGTGAGGTAAATATTCAACAACCGCTCACTGGTTTTATGCGTTGGAGCAATCGATATATCTATTTCATATTTCCGAGAATCCATATCATCTCCACAATACTATGGCACTTTATTAATCATACCATCAGATCAATATCTATATTTTGGGGATGTTAAAATTTGTATTTATTGGGTTTTTTGAGCCGTTTTGCGGCTCAAAAAACCCAATAAAGTAGTTCTAAAAAAACAGAACGAATTTCATTATTGAAATTTCGTTCTGTTTATATTCTAAATTCGTTAACAATTTTCGCAGGGCTTTTATCCCAGATGCATCGGCATGATAACGTACTTGAAATCGTCATCCCCGATAGGGCGGATCATGCCGGGCGTGTTATTGGCGTTGGTTTCCAGGGCAACACTGGGGCTTTTGATCACATCCAGCACTTCGCGCAGATAAACAACATTGAAAGCTATCACCAGCCCCTGCCCATCCACAGCAGCTTCGATACGGGAGATACCGGAACCGGTTTCTTCCGATTGGGCGGTCAGCTCAACCTGCACGGGCTTTTCTCCGCCGCCTGGTATGTTTAACCGGACGACGTTGTTGCTGTCGCGGGCGATGATCTCGGTTTGCCGGCAGGCTTTTAGAAACGCAGAAGTGGATAAGGTTGTTGAGGTCTTGAATGATTTGGGAATGATCACCTTGTAATCAGGGAAATTACCTTCGATAAGCTGTGAAACAAGCTCGGCATCCTTGAGATGGAACAATACCTGGCCACGTTCGGGCTGGATGATCATGGTAACGATCTGCCCCCCATCGGGTGCAATCCGGGCCAGTTCATTCAACGCTCGGGCAGGCACAATAGCCTTCAACGTTCGGGAGCTGCCGGACAGGAGAGAAGACGTACGAACAGATATACGGAACCCATCTGTTGCCGCCAAAGTAATCGTGCTGTCATCCACCGTGATCAATACCCCCTGCAGAACAGGACGGGCATCATCGGTCGATGCGCTGAAGGCAACCTGGTGAATGATTTCCTTGAACTCTGCGACATTCATTTGAATGCCTTCCGCAAGATCCGGAACAGGCATGGGGGGGAACTCATCAGCATCGATCACCTTGATATCTGTAACCGATCCACCGCTTTTTATATTCAATGATTGTTTTTTCTCATCCAGTGTGAGTTGAACATTGTCACCAGGCAGGGTGCTGATCAGATCGGAAAATGTGCGAGCCGGAACGGTAGTACTGCCTTCCATCTCAATCGTGGCATCGATCCATGCGGTGATACCCAATTCCAGATTGGTAGCTGAAAGTCTCAGGCGGCCTTCGTCACTGGCGAGCAGCACATTGCCCAAAACCGGCAGAGTACTGCGGGGTGATACGGCGCGTGAAACGATACCCAGCCCTGAACTTAATTGCTGCTGTTTGATAGATACCTTCATTCCGTCCTCGCAAATAATTGTGATAAGTGAACTTGCCTGCATATTAATGGTCAGGGTGAAATGCCCGGATCATCTCCATTGCCCGGTAATGCCACCCGGAAATGGTTTTTATTGAGTATACAATGACCTGTCTTTTTTTTCCAGTTGATTGGCTAACAATTCCCTTATTCCTGTCGATTCATAAGGGCCAGATGTTTGAAGAGCAGCGCGGGAACAAGGCGTTCAGAAGCGGGCGGGATAAACTGTCCAGCAGGCAATCCGGAAACATGTGTTTGATCTCATCCAGTGAACGATAACCGAACAACAGTTGTAAAAACGTCAATCCCGGAAAACTTGCCTGGCAATCCGTATCACCGGTAAAAGGCACCTGCTCTGCTTTTTCAAGCCTGCCATGGTTGAAACCCAGAATCAATTTGCTGCGGTAAAAACTGATATTTATCTCACCGGTGTGCCCGCTGCACCATGAATTTTCCAGTCTGTTTTCCAACACCGGAGCCACCTTTCGCAAAAAGGCGGGCATATCGGGAACCCGCATGTACCATGAATACTCGTGCGCTTTGCAAGGCAGGCTCTGCTCAACTACCTGGTATGCCGGATGGCCGCTGTCCAGGTAAAGACCAATTCCGGTACAGGTCTTGCCTTTCGTCGCGGCATATTCCTGGCCCGTTTTGAGCAGATGCTGAAGAACAACCGGTGTGACCTCCAGATAAGATACTCCTGGCTTCAATGTGTACCAGTAGCAACCCAGTGAGGTTTCATCGACATAATCCGGGCCCAGGTCTGTTGGGTGAAGGAAAAATCCAAGTGGCTCATTTTGAGGACTTTCGATCATCCAAACCACCCGGTAATCACCTGATTTTGGTGAGCGAACAAAAAGTTCACCCCGCCAGATTTCTTCAGGGCGCGGGCAGGCCAGCAGAAGCCGGTCGCAGGACTGCCGGTATAAACCGGCAATAAATGAAAGATCTTTTTCTTCAGCGGAGCGGATTCGGTACGATTCCTTCTGCCTCTCTGTTACGGCAGGCAGGCTGTCGGGGGTACCTCTCCAACCCCCTTCCATTTCGACACACATTTCGTACCCAAACAGGCGGTAATAATACGGAATGCCGGTGATGCCCTGCAGCAGTTCTCCGCGCTGCCGGCTCCATTCATGAACCACCTCAAACAGGGCACGGACTAATCCCCTATTCCGATATTCCGGATCCGTCGCCACGGTTTCCGGTCGCCCGGCAGGGATGGAGATGCCCCCATACGTCCACGTTTGGGAGATCAGATTCATGGCAGACACAATCTTGCCGCTGCGATCATCCTCGATGAAAACGAAATCATCCTCCTGAAAAGTAGGATGTTTGCCATTCAAAAGGTCATCCACATAAGCGTAAAATGATTCATCCGGGCTGCCGTCAGATTTCTTGAATATCGTGCTGTAAAAACGCGCCAGCCGTTCCGAATCACTGCGGGTGCTCCGGTAAATGGTCAAATTGTCATCTATTTTCTTCAAGAAGGCAGAATTGGCGGACATATAAAAAACCTCACTTTTCTTTTAGCCCTCCCCAAGCATACCCCGTTTGACCGGGTTTGAGACGAGAAAACCGGCCACAGTCTGCTGGACTGGATGATAGCACTTTCAGAGGAACAATTTTGGTTCAGAAATATTGATTGTTTGCTGAAGGGCTGTCCAAATATTCTTCTCCTTCATTTTTTGGACCGCCTTTTATGGGTTGTTTAATTATAGCAGCACTTTTTGAAGTTGACAGGTGATTTAGCAGATGAGATGACAGACGGGAAAAACATTGGAGTGGTCTTCCTTTCGGCCCCTCCAATGTTGTAATCTCAAAAAAAGCTAAAGATTCAGTGTCAATCGACCCGGATAAAACGATCCCCTCTTCCACCACAAACCGGGCAGACATCAGGGGCAAAACCGGCATGTGTATACCCGCAGGTAGGGCAGACATAATAAGGATAAGTTTCCTCCCCTTTCCCCAAATTTTGTAGCATTTCCTTATACAAAACTTCATGCCCCTTCTCCACTTCCAGGGCATACCGGAAGGTCCTCATGGCAGCCTTATTATTGGCCGCAGTTGCTTCTTCCAGAAAAGGAGGATACATAGTGTTTGCTTCGTAATGCTCACCGTCAACGCCGGTCTGTAAATTTTCAGCCGTGCTTTTTACTGCCTCCAGAGCACGCAGATGGTTGTGGGCATGGATCGTTTCTGCCTGCGCTGCTGCCCGGAAGAGCCTGGCTGCCTGGGGAAAGCCTTCTTTTTCTGCTTTTTCTGCGAATGCCAGGTATTTTCGATTGGCCTGCGATTCTCCTGCAAAAGCCTCCCACAGATTCTCAGTTGTCTTGTTCATCATTGCCTCCTGTACATTTGGAAATTTATTAAAATCTTAACCAAATTTATTCAATTTGTCAAATTTATCTTCTGAGGGTGTTGAATAAGTCCTTTTATTTAGATGGTGGTATTGCATAACCTGCATAAAACGAGGTCGTTGCCAATCTCACGGCCGTCACCTAACCCCCCCTTCCCAAGACGGGAAGGGGGTGAAAATCCCTTTCTCTGGGGTTTTTTGAGCCGTTTTACGGCTCAAAAAACCCCAGTAAGCGGTTTCTCCGCCCAGCAGGGGCGGGGATAAAGGGGTGGGGTGCAGTAGATCCAAAACTTTGGACACTTTTTCAACACCCTCGTTAACAAACTTCCTCATTGGACAGCTTGTGCTATAATGCAACAAAATCAGGCTTCAAAAAATTTCTTGAACTTCACCTTCCCCGAATTGCTTATCTGGTTTATACATCAACAATTTCCAGGAACAGGATTGGAACATTATTCATGCAATTTCTCATCACAGGTGCAGCAGGCTTTTTAGGGACAGCATTGTCCAACAGGCTGGCCCGGGAAGGTCACTTTGTAAGGGGGGTGGATGACCTTTCGACTGGGGATCCGAACGGGCTCTCTCCGGAAATTCATTTTACGCGCGGCGACATCAACGACCGGCCAAAACTGTGGACGCTTCTGCAAGACGTTGATTGTGTATATCACCTGGCAGCCCGGGTTCTGGTATCCGAATCGGTTCTTTACCCGCGCGAATATAATCAGGTAAATGTAGGCGGCACAGTAACCCTGATGGAAGCCATGCGCGATGTGGGCGTAAGGCGCGTTGTATTCATCTCATCCGGTGCAGTTTACGGTGAACAGGCAAGTCAGCCTGTGAGGGAAGATGCCCGGCCCAATCCGCAATCACCCTATGCTGTGTCCAAACTGGCGGCCGAATCCTATATACAAACCATCGGGCAGCTCTGGAAAATTGAAACCGTTTGCCTGCGCGTTTTTAATGCCTACGGCCCGGGGCAGTACCTGCCGGCAGCCCATGCGCCTGTCGTCCCCAATTTTCTGAAACAAGCCCTGTTGAACGGTACCCTGGTGGTACATGGCAACGGAAACCAGACCCGCGACTATGTGTATGTGGACGATGTAGTCAATGCCATGGCTGCCGCCTCGACCGCCGACCGGGTTAACCGGCAAATTATCAACGTTGGCAGCGGTGTGGAAACCAATGTGCACCAACTGGTGCAGATGGTCATCGATGCCACCGGAGCCAAGCCGCAGGTGATGTTCAATCAACGGGATGACCGCGGACCCGACAGGTTATGTGCTGATCTGACACTGGCGAGAGAACTGCTGGACTATCAGCCGTTGATATCACTGGAAAGAGGACTTCAACTGACACTGGAAAATGACCCGCGCTTCAAAATTCGGTAATCTTCTGGCCTATCTTTGAGGCTGGTATTTTGTTCCACACCGGCATACCTGTTGAATCTTCTCTATATGCAGATGCTGTCACCTCTACAATCGGGTAGAAGACTCTCCTAATAAGCTTGAAATTGGATCTGCAGGTCAAGGTGGGCGAGGTGTTTCGGATGAGATCATCCTGGCGTAACTATCCCCGTTGTCACGCTGAACGCAGTGAAGCGTCCGCCCAAGAGTCTGCGTCACAATTAACACGATATGGAAACAGTATATTGGCGTATCCTTCCGGGTCATGCGATCCCAAAGGACGGGGTTTCGTTTACAATAACTTTTATGATTTCAACACGCCTGAGTGCCGATTTTTTTGACCGTTCCCCGATCATCGTGGCACGCGAGCTGCTGGGGCAGCGTCTGGTGCGTGTGTTGGACGGGCAGCGTCTGGCTGGTTTGATCACCGAAACCGAAGCCTATAATGGCGAAGAAGACCTGGCCTGTCATGCAAGAGCAGGGCTTACCCGGCGCACAAAGATCATGTATGGCTTGCCTGGCCATACCTACGTTTATTTCACCTATGGCATGCACTGGATGCTGAACTTCGTCACCGGGCCCGGAAACTTCCCGTCTGCGGTTCTGCTGCGTGGTGTTGTAGCAGTGGAAGGTCTGCCAGTCATCGCCTCACGCCGGTTGAACCGCCCGCAGGCAGAATGGACGGATGGCCCGGCAAAAATCTGCCAGGCATTCAATATTGACAATTGCCTGAACGGGCATTGGATGTGCGGCTCCGCAAGCCAACTGTGGGTGGAAAAGGAGCAGCCGGTGGCGGATGAACAGGTTGCCATTACCGCGCGGATCGGGATCAGTCGCGTCCCCGAACCCTGGAGAAGCAAGCCCTGGCGGTTTCTGGCCCACCTTGAGCCATAATTTAGGGGTGGGGTGACAATAGGATGATTCCGCAATTAAGCTATAATAAACCCCATTCAGGAGTGGAAAAGCAGGCATGTTTCGCAAGAAAACATCCCCCGGTGTAGAACAAACCCGTCCCATCGAACGGGTGACATCCGTATTAGGGCCCGGCATCAACTGGAAAGGCAGTTTGCGCGGCAGTGGAGGTATCCGTATAGAGGGCGCTTTTGAAGGGGATATCACCATCCGCGGCCTGGTGGTGGTGGGTGAGACCGGCCGCGTAAACTGCGAGAACATTACAGCCAACACGGTTGTGGTGGCGGGTGTGGTGCATGGCAACATCTCCACCGAGCGGCTCGAGATACGCAGCACCGGCCGGGTATGGGGAGATGTGGTAACCGTGGTTTTCTCCACCGAGGACGGATCTTTTCTGCGCGGGCAAGTGCGAATGGAAGAGGAAATTGATCTCGGCCTTGCCCCGCTGCTGGGTCCAACCATTACCGTCGAAGAAACGCCAACGGATGAGGAGAAACTTTGATGGATGTTGCAACCCGCAACTTTCTGCTGCTGAAACTGGCCGAAACCCTGGGAGTTATAGCCGTGATCATGATTGCCGGCACCAGCCAGCGGCTGAAATATAAGCCGGTTCAATTCAAATATCCGCAACGTGAGGGGCGGGCCAGCATCACCGTCTTCATTCTCGTTTTAGCTGCTACGGTCATTTTTTACTTCACCCCGGTGGGTAAAAATATCCTTTCGAATGGCAGTGAACGATCACTGATCGGGCAGTTCATCATTGCGCTGGTTTGCCTGGCCATCGCGGCTGTTGCCTTATTCTACCGGCATCAGCCGCTGTTAAGCACCGGATGGGGAGCCAAGCCCAATCTGACGCTGGGACTGCGCATCGGGGTGATGCTTGTGTTTCTGGTCATTTTTTTGCGCGGCAAGGTCATGTCCATCGTGGATGGTGTGACGGCTTCCGAGGGTATAGCGCTCCTCCTGCTATTGGGCATTTGCCTGGCGGAAGAGACAATTTTCCGCGGCTACTTGCAGCTTCGTATCACCTCATGGCTCGGTAAACCGGCTGGCTGGCTGGCCACATCGGCCTTGTTTGTGATCTGGCAGTTACCCCGTCTGCTGACATCCCCTGCGGATTTATGGTTGAACCTGACCGTCATTATCATTCAAAGTCTGTTGCTCGGATGGCTGATGCAAAAAACCGGGCATGTGATTGCCCCGGCACTGTACCGGGCTATTTCCGACTGGTTGACCATTCTTAATTAGGTATACCTGCATGCGCATGTCAAATCTCTTTGTCCGCACTCTGCGAGAGGCGCCCTCGCAGGTAGTGCTAACCAGTCACAAATTGTTGGCCCGGGCCGGGTATCTCCAGGAAATTGGAAAAGGCGGCTTTACCATCCTGCCCTTTGGCCTGCGTGCCATCCAGAACATGGAACAAACTTTTCTTACCCGGTTGGACACAGAAACAACGTTGCTGGAGCTCCCAGCGGTGCTTTCCCATGAAGGCAGCTCCACATCGGGGGCCGGGCCGGGTTTTATCGATCCGCAGGGACGCCAATTGAAACTTCCGTCCAATCCGGATATCATCATGGATGAAATTACCCGCCAGCATTTTACATCCTATCGTCAACTGCCGGCATTCTTATATTCCCATGACACATTCTGGGATGATGAGGTGCATCCTGGAAGTGGCCCATTGTATGGCCGTCAGCCGCGCACCCTTTCACTGTATGGATTTTTCCAGCAGGCCGGAGAGCGGGCCCAATGGCAGGAACAGATTTCGGCTGCCCTGGATAAATGGCTGTCGGAGCTGGACATTCCGATCATCCGCACCTGCAACCCGGAAAAACATTGGAGCGCTGATCCGGTGGAATGGTATTTTCGACACCCAAGCGGCAGAACAACAATATACAGTTGCCTGGTCTGCGGATACACTGCTTCGCAACACAACGTAAAGTTCTGGCGCCACCCCCCCTGGGACGAAACTCCCCAACCAGCGGAAAAAGTAAGAACTCCAGGCTGCAAAACGATCGAGGCATTGGCAGCCTTTCTGGACATTCCCAAAGAGCGCACCGCCAAAGCTGTCTTTCTCATGGCAACATTGAGCGGGAAAGAGCAGTTTGTAATCGTCATCATTCCCGGAGACCGCGAGCTGGATGAACAACGGCTCGCAGAGGCTGCCGGTCTGACTGCCTGGCGGCCGGCTGCCGAAGACGAGGTCGCCGCCGCCGGTGCTGTGCCCGGTTATGGCTCGCCGGTTAACGTACGGGATGTCTATGTCGTTGTCGATACACAGATCCCTCTCTCGCCCAACCTGGTGGCGGGAGCCAATGAACCCGAATATCATCTGCTGAATGTCAATTGCGGGCGTGATTACACCGCCAGCCTGGTGGCGGATATCACCCACCCCCAACCCGGTGACTGCTGCCCTCACTGCCACGAAACCCTGCACTCAGAATCGGGTGTACCCGTTGCGAAATTATCCTTTCCTACAGGCGGGCACGTGGTGATGGATGCCAAGGCAAAGATCACTCCGCTTTATACACTGGCCTGCCGGATTTCATCGCTCAGACTGCTGGCCGCCGCAGCCGAAATGCATTCTGATGAGCATGGGCTGGTGATGCCTTTTGCAGCATCGCCGTTCAAGGTTCATCTTGTTCTGCTGCCGGACAAGGAAGGACGGGCCCAAGTGCAGGCAGATGCACTTTATGAGGAACTGCTCCGTTCCGGTATTGAACCGTTGTATGATGACCGGAATGAGCGCGCCGGGGTCAAATTCAATGATGCCGACCTGATCGGCATTCCCATTCGTATCACCATCAGCCAGCGCGGTTTGAATAATGGAGTTGTCGAGCTAAAGTTTCGCCAGAATGGAGAACCTCAGCAAATCCCCCTGGCGGAAACTCTTCCACTGATCCAGCGGCTGCTGATACAATAATTACACAATTACAATAAAGGACCCATGGACTACAATAACTCTTTCATAATTCCCATGTCCTCACCGGACATCACCGATTTGGAACGCCAGGCTGTGATGGATGTGCTTCAGACCACTTCCCTCAGCATGGGAGCGCGCATCCTGGCTTTTGAAGCCGCTTTTCGGGAATTCACCGGTGCGAAGCATGCCATAGCCGTCAATTCGGGAACAGCCGGGCTGCACCTGTGTGTGCGTGCCGCCGGCATCCAGGCAGGTGACTGCGTCATCACAACACCATTTTCATTTGTATCTTCCACCAACGCGTTTCTTTACGAGAACGCCATTCCGGTCTATGTGGATGCAGACCCGCAGACTGGAAACATCGATCCCAAAATGGTTGAGCAGGCTGCCCAGGACCTCCTCAAGGGGGGCAGTTCGGCACAGCGCTGGCTGCCACGCAAAGGAGCGGAAGGAAAAGGCATCCTTAAGGCCATTCTGAGTGTGGACGTATTTGGCCAGCCGGCAGATTTTGATCCCCTGCGTGCTTCAGCAGACCGCTATGGCCTAAAATTAATCAACGATTCCTGCGAATCGTTGGGGGCGGTGTACAAAAACACCCAAGCCGGCCGACTGGGTGATTATGGGGTGTTTGCCTTCTACCCCAACAAACAAATTACCACCGGCGAAGGCGGCATTATCATCACCGATGATGACCAGGCTGCCAGGATCATGCGCGCACTGCGCAACCAGGGCCGGGTTCCCGGCGACACCTGGCTGGATCACAGCCTGCTGGGCTACAACTATCGGCTGGACGAGTTCAGTGCTGCTTTGGGTGCTGCCCAAATGCTGCGGCTGGAAGAGCTGCTTCAAAAGCGATCCAGGGTGGCCGAGTGGTACAACCGGTATCTCGCAGAAGTAAACGAGGTCGAAGTACCTTACGTCAGCTCCACCACCTCGCGGGTGAGCTGGTTTGTTTACGTGGTACGGGTTTCCCCGCACTTTGACCGTACGAATGTAATACGCAGTCTGGCCGAAAGGGGAATACCCTCCCGCCCCTATTTCAGCCCCATCCATCTTCAGCCGTTCATGGTGGAACGATTTGGTTTCCGTGAAGGGGACTATCCGGTAACCGAAGATCTCGGAAAACGCGGCCTGGCGCTGCCATTCTCCGGTTTGATGACCGAAGAACAGGTCATCACCGTTTGTTCGACGCTTAAGGATATTCTGATCCCCCGGTAAAACATGGAATTCCCGGCCCTGTTTAATCCTCCTCGCCGAACGGGCATCATTTTTCATGGAATTCTTGTTGCGGTTTTGCTGGTTTCCGGTATCTTCAGTATCTGGTTTGCACTCAATCGGGCTGCTGAAGATGACATTGTGGTCTGGTTACTGGCGGGAATTGTCTTGCTTGCCCCGGTAATCTTATTCGTCTACCGGGCTTATTCCTTGCTGCAAGCCCGGTATCTGCTTGACCGGGATGGGCTTCGAATCCGCTGGGGGCTGCGCAGCGAGGATATTTCCATGACGGATATCGAATGGATCCGTCCGGCCAGTGAATTGGGTTACAAACTTCATTTGCCGTTTCCACGCTGGCCTGGCTCTCTGTACGGACGGCGTGAAACAGAGGGCTTGGGAACGGTTGAGTTTATTGCTTCGGATGACAAGAATCTCCTTTTGATCGCTTCCTCAAAAAAAGTCTACGCTATTTCACCTGTTGAAACCGGTCGCTTTCTTAATTCCTTCCGGCGCGCAATCGAGCTGGGCAGTCTGACACCTCTCTCATCCTCCACCACCCTGCCGATGGCTTATTTCAAGCGTATCTGGGTGGATAAAAATGCCCGGTGGTTGGTGTTTACCGGTGCTTTGGCTGTTGGAATCCTGGCTGTCGCTGCCAGTGTGGCAGTATCCACCCAAACAGAGCTTTCGATAGGTTTTGACCCATCCGGGCAGCCATTCCCGCCTGGCCCTTCCCAATACCTGCTTTTACTCCCCATCCTGGGCACGATGGTCTACGTGTTCGATTTGCTGTACGGGATGCTCCTCTATCGACGCAAGGAAAGCCAGATCATGGCATATTTCCTTTGGGGCACCAGCATCCTCACCTCAATACTCCTCCTGGCGGGAATACTCACGGCGGCCTTATGATCAATCTGCAGAGACTGGCCATTGGAGTGGTACTTGCTTGTGTCATCGCGTATGCTGCCCGCAGAGCACACGCCTTGAACCGCTCGGGGATGTGGGCGGCCGCCGGGTTGGGAACGGTCGTTATGGGTCTGGGTGGTTTTGGCTGGGCAGTATTGCTGATGGGCTTTTTTATTTCATCCAGCCTGCTGTCACGCCTGTTCAAAAACAGGAAATATTCCCTGAACGAAAAATATGCCAAAGGCAGTGAGCGGGATGCTGCGCAAGTTCTCGCCAATGGGGGAGTCGCCGGTCTGATCGTTCTGCTGCAATGGGTGGTGACTCACAATGTGAACAATGCTGCGACAGGTGCATTGGATCTGCTGCCCTGGGTGATGTTTGCCGGTGCGCTGGCAGCCGCCAACGCTGATACCTGGGCCACCGAGTTGGGCGCGCTCAGCTCCAAAGCTCCCCACTTAATCACCAGTATGAAAATTGTCGAGCCGGGAGCCTCCGGCGGCGTGACACTCACCGGTACACTGGCGGCCCTGTTGGGAAGTGCATTCATTGCACTGCTGGCAGTCATCCTTTGGCCTGTTATGCAAACCGCACACATCAGTCATTCACTTGCCTATGGTTTCGCGCTGATCACCATTGCCGGCCTGGCTGGCAGTCTGGTTGACTCGCTGCTGGGGGCGACATTACAGGCCATCTACTTTTGTCCGGTTTGTAGAAAAGAGACCGAGCGGCATCCCCTTCACAGTTGCGGAAATGCGACAACCCTCTGCCGGGGTTTATCCTGGCTGAATAATGACTGGGTCAACACCCTTTGCACTTTGAGTGGTGCCTTGTTTGCACTGTTATTCGTGATCATTTAGATTTTTTCTCAGACGAAAGACTGGTTTCTCCATTGATCAAACCACAAAAAGCCTATACTGTTTATCTGCTTCTCTCATTGTTACAGTCCATGTTTTTCTCCATGAATTTTACGGTTGACAGTATCTATTTTGTGGAGACCGCCCGGCTGGATGCGCTGCAATTGGTGTTGGTGGGTACTGCCCTGGAAGTAGCCGTACTGTTGTTTGAGGTGCCTACCGGCATTGTAGCTGATCTTTACAGCCGGCGACTTTCGACAATCATCGGTTATTTCCTGATCGGTATCGGGTTTGTCGTACAGGGTGCGTGGGCGTTTTTCCTCCCCATTCTGGCCGCTCAGCTCATTTGGGGGTTGGGACACACCTTCACCAGCGGGGCAGTGGAGGCCTGGATCACAGATGAAATCGGCGAAGAAAACGCCGGGCAAGCCTTTTTAAGCGGCGCCCAGCGTGCCCGGATTGGCGGGGTCATCGGGATCGTTGCTGGTACCCGGCTGGGTCTACTGGATCTTCGGCTGCCGATCCTCGTTTCCGGAGCCATGTTAATTCTAATGGCAGTGTTATTGGCCTTCATCATGCCGGAAGATCATTTTCAGCCCGCTCGACGTGAAGAGATGCATACCATTCAAAACATGCTGCATACTTACAAACAAGGGTTGGGCATGTTAAAGCTGCGACCCATTCTCATCAGCATCCTGGTGATCGGTTTCTTTTACGGTTTGTACAGCGAAGGGTTTGACCGTTTATGGGTTGCCCTCATGTTGGAAAAATTTTCATTTCCGCTTTGGGAACCGGTTGTATGGTTTGGTTTGATCAATGTTCTGGATCAAGGCTTGTCCGCCGGGGCGCTGTCCATAGTCAAAAAACATCTAAATCTGACCGGTACACGCGGCCTGATACGGGCTCTGTTATTCGCCAGCGCCGGGCTCAGCCTGGCTATGGGATTGTTCGCTTTTTCAGGTATGCTGTGGTGGGCCATTGCACTGCTGCTGATCATCGCCGTGCTGCGGAATATTATCTACCCCCTGCATACCGCCTGGGTTAACCGCAAACTCGAACCGGAGGTGCGGGCAACCATTCTGTCCCTATCCGGGCAGGTCGATGCCATTGGTCAGATTGCCGGTGGCCCGGGGGTGGGGCTCATCGCCCGTCGAATTTCCATGCCGGTCGGGATTCTGACCTCGGCCTTGCTGCTGACGCCGGTATTGGCGCTGCTGGGCAGGCAGTACACCAAAAACACGGAAGACCAGCTCGCCGAATCAGGCGGACAGGCTCAGTGAATGCCCTTCGGGAGCTGAGCGTTCATAAAATCTATAGGATAAACAAACACATCCGTCCGAAGGGCCCATAGCATAATCAACTTTATAGCACTCAGTTCGCTGTCCATGTCATGCTGACCGTAGTGAAGCATCCGCCAAGAGCCGGTTGCTTAATTAACTCGCTATGGAAACAGGGGAAGATTGTTAACGAATAATCGAATACTGGTTTTACAGGATAACGTTTGATGAAAGAGTACATTTTTCACAAATCCTTGGGCGGGCTCTTCGCTTAGAGTGACAATATTAGAGTTATGTCAGAAAATATGGATCAACTGGGAATTTGTTTCTTTCGGGAGTATAATTTTCTTTGAAAGTTTATGTTACTGCGAGGTAGATTATGCCAATTTATACTTACCGGTGTGAAAATTGTGGCGTCCAGTTTGAAAAGACCCAAAAATTTTCTGATGCGCCATTAACACGCTGCCCGGAGTGTAATAAAAAATCCTTACGGAAGGTTTACACGCCGGTTGGTATTGTGTTTAAGGGTTCCGGTTTTTACGCCACCGATAACCGCTCCCCATCCGGAGCACGTTCATATTCAGAACATTCACCCGCAGCCGAGAAAAAATCCACCGAGAGTGAAAGTACTGCTTCGTCCAACGAAAAAAAGACCGAACCCCAAACAACGGTATCCGAAAAAAGCGAATAGCTGTTCGTGCTTTCGTCCAGAATAAACTAGCTCCGGGGTCACATTAATGCCCCGGAGTTTTACATCCACCGATCATGGTAACTCGTGTGATTATTGGATAGTTTTTGCAAGTCCCTGCCAGTTCTTTAGAGTTTATTTCGTTATGATAGGGATTGTAGTAAATCAAAAATCTGGAGGAAACATGATTCGTCATCCCTGGCGTTTTTTTATTGTCAGCCTGCTGGCTGCCTGGGCAGTGGATTTTCTTTTTTGGGAAAAACCGGTTGGAATTTCATTCCTGATTTGGGTGGCAATTCTTCTGTTAGGGGCAGTATTTTTAATGCACAGCGAGGGTGTGCAATTTGCCTGGCAAAGCTTTGTTTTAATAGGAGCGATTCTTCTGCTGGCTGCGGTGGGTTTTCTCCGCCAGGAGCCATTTACCCGCGGCTTTTGCATTTTATTGACAATTGGTTTGATCTGGCTGCTTGCCAGTACGCTGCAAAATGGTTTCTGGGTACGGTTTCGTATCATCGACTACATTTCCGCAGGCTTTCAGGCTGCTGTGGCAGCACTGGTTCGTCCATTGGATCTTTTCAAACGGGACGCAACCGTGGAGGAGGCAGATGCCGTCCAGCGGAAAAAGGCTCCCCGCAAACTGCTGCCTTACCTGCGCGGTTTGCTGCTGGCACTGCCGATCCTTTTTGTACTGGGTGGTCTGCTTGCCTCGGCGGATCCCATCTTCTCCGGCTGGATGGAAAATTTGTTTAGTCTCTTTCATGTTGAATGGCAGGGAGAATATCTTTTCCGTCTCGTGTACATTTTAGTTCTGGCATATTTGTTTATCGGGATCTATCTGTTTGCGCTGAAACCCAAACGTTCAATGGACAGGCCGGATCCAGATAAATCGATGATCAAAGGGTTTTTGGGATGGCCGGAAACTGCTGTGGTACTGGCCAGCACCAATATTTTGTTTGCCGTTTTCCTGGCTGTCCAGTTCCGTTATTTTTTTGGCGGGAATGCGAATATCAACGAAACGGGTTTCACCTATGCGGAGTATGCCCGTCGCGGGTTTAACGAGCTGCTGGCGGTGGCTGTGCTGAGTCTGCTGATGTACCTGGGTTTAAGCGTTGTATCCAATCTGGCGAGTAAAAATTCACGAGCTGGGTTTACAGGCCTGTCATTTCTGCTTGTCGTACAGGTGATGGTCATACTGGTTTCAGCTTTCCAGCGCTTGCTGATGTATGAAGAAGCGTACGGTTTCACCCGCTTGCGCATGGTTTCACATGTCTTCATATTATGGCTGGGTGTTCTGTTGGCTGCCGTTCTCATTCTGGAAATTCTGAAGCGGCGCGGCTGGTTTGCCCTGGCAGCGTTGATTTCAATGTTCGGTTTTGCCGTATCGCTGGCCGTTGTGAATGTGGATGGCCAGATCGTGCGTCGAAACATAGCCCGTTCCTCTCTGGATGAACTGGATACGGAATATCTAAAGGAACTATCCAGCGATGCGCTACCTGCAATGGCGGATTTGTACGAAAATGCCGGGGATCCAAAAATCAGAGATTTGCTGGGTATGCAGCTCGCTTGCCGAAAAAGGATCCTGGAGGAAACCGCCATTCCCTGGCAGGCCTATACCTGGAGTGATACCCATGCAGGGCGTATCCTGTCCGGTTTGGGCGATTCCCTGACGCTATACCCTACATCGGAACGAAATGGTGAATGGGTGGTGGAGAAAAACGGTGAGCAGCAATACTGCTCACCTCAGGGTAGTTATTTCGATTCCACAGGTGATTGACAACCCGGCAGCAGACTCTCGATGTGGCAGGTGGTCAGACTTCATCATAATAAATTCGTCCGAGTAGATCGATTGACCAGATGCCCTGATCTGGTCAATCGATCTGTTATCCTTACTGCCCCTGAACAAACTGGATCGCATATTGGGCATCGGTATAATTCGGATTGTATTCCAAAGCCTTTTGAAACGATTGGATGGCTTCCAATGTAGAGTTTGAGCGGTAAAGCGCCCAGCCTTTCCATAACAATGCTTCTTCGGAATTGGGTGTTACAGTGAGCGCATAATCTGCCAATGTCAGCAGATCTTCCGTCCGGCCGCTGTGAAAATAAGCCAGGAATGGGCTGAACTGGTATCGGAGCATACGCTGTGGCATATCCAACGTGCGCGCCCGATCGAATGCCTGGGCAGCTTCGGTATAACGTTCAAAATATACCAGGTTGCTTCCCAGGTTGAACCAGGAAAATACGTTATCCGGCTGGGCGGTTGTCTCTTGTTGAGCCCTAAGGAGTGCATTTTTCCGATTTTGATCAACGTTCCAATCATCACCCAGGATGCTGATGACCTCATTTTCCCTTTCCGGAGGGTAAAGCAGCAGATAGACGCGATTGAAAGCCTGCCAATTGGTATCCAGTTGGATATAGCTGATCTTGCGATCCGGCCCGACGAGCGAATCCTGTGTAGTGAAGGATTGAAGCTCGTCATCATATCCGGTGAGCAGGAGATAATGCCCCGCCCAGAGATCATCATTGGCCCAGAATGGTTTCTCCATGTACGCCGTTTCTTCCACCATGACCGGGAAACCGCTGTTGATCAAACTTCGCAGCAGCCTGATATCGCCATCCACCCGATAAACTGCCTTGAGCCACGCGATATTTTTATAAACATAGCTTGCAAGTTCATCCACATTGACGTTCCGATCGGCACGCAATGGTTTGACTTCATCTGAAATATCATACTGATCACCGTCCCAGCCATAAAAGTTGAGATACATGGAAAGCGAAACCGGCCCGCAGTTATTCCAGTCCTGTCCTTCAAATGAAGGAGATGCAAGAATAACTTTCACCGAAAGGGGGGCAGGGGTCGGCGTTACTGATGTGGAGGCTGGCGGGATGGATGGATCAGTCGCTGCAAGGGTAGATGGAACAGTAGGTGAGATGACCGGTGTGAATGGATCAGCATTGGTTGTTGAAAGGATCGGGAGAGTTTCCGGCGGGCTGCTGACGGATGTGGGCACTTCTTTAATGGGTTTGACCAGGCTGGACAGAAAAACCCGCGCGGTCTCAACCCGCCAGTCAAGACGTGTGCGGATGGAAGGAATCTGGTAAGCAAGAACTGGCAAACCCGCAAGCAGTACGATGATGCCAATGAACAGGATCAACCGCTTATTGCGTCGTTGACGGCTTGAAACCTTCCGGCTTTCAGACATGGCTTGTATTGTACCCGATTTGAACTTTGGGACCAGAAAAGCACTTTGCTGATATAATGCGCCCCATGAAATATCATATTTGGACTGAAGGCTGCCAGATGAATGTGGCAGATTCACGCAGAGCCGCCGCCGCCCTCGAACGGCTGGGTTATCATTATGCGGCTCAACCCGAAGAAGCTGACGTCATCATACTGAATACCTGTGTTGTCCGCCAAAGTGCTGAAGACAAGGCAGTCGGCAGGCTCCAATCGCTGAAACCGCTAAAACAAAAAAATCCTGACCTGGTGATTAATTTGATGGGCTGCATGGTGGGCGTTCGAAGTGAAGCACCCAGGCTGCACAAACGTTTCCCGCAGGTGGACGTTTTTTCGCCTCCTTCTGATTTTGGCCCGCTGCTCGATTACCTGGCCCAGCGGGAAGGACAGCAGATTGAAGTGCAACAGACGCTGGACAGAAACGCCTTAATGGACGGCGCATTGGTTCTTCCGGATTATGAGAAAGGCCACCTGGTAACCGGATACCTTTCGATCGTTCTGGGCTGTTCGCATGCATGCACTTACTGTGTCATTCCCTCACGGCGCGGCCGGGAACGCAGCCGCCCGCCGGAAGGGATTTTGAAAGAAGCCCGTTCACTGGTTGAGCAGGGTGTCAGGGAAATCACCCTGCTGGGACAGATTGTCGACCGCTACGGGGTGGACTGCCCGGAGTATCCCAATTTGGCCGGTTTGTTATCGCAATTGAATGAAATCAAAGGCCTTGAAAGGCTTCGATTCTTAACATCTCACCCCAATTACATGACGGATGAGCTGCTGGATTGTGTCGCCAGCCTGCCAAAGGTAATGCCGCACCTGGAGTTGCCTGTTCAGGCCGGTGATGATGAGGTACTTGCCGATATGCGAAGAGGCTATACCGCCGGTCAATACCGGCGGCTGATTGAAAAAATCAGAAACCGCATTCCGGGGGTGTCCATCGGCACCGATGTCATTGTCGGCTTTCCGGGCGAGACGGATGCCCAGTTCCAGAATACGTACGATCTTCTGCAGGAGTTGAAGCTGGATGTTGCACACCTGGCTCGTTATTCACCGCGCCCCGGCACCATCTCGGCCACAAGAATGCCGGACGATGTTCCGGATGAAGTGAAATGGGATCGTTTCCGCCGCCTGGAGGACTTGCAGAAAGGAATTTCCCGAGAAATCCATCAGCGCCACATCGGAACAATTACCGAAGTGCTGTTCGAAGGTCAACGCAAGGGACTGTGGTGGGGGAGGACTCCCACCAACAAGATCGTTTTCGCCGAAAAAACGATGGACGAGCATGACGACCTGCCCGGTAAAGTGGGAAAAGTAGAAATCAATTGGGCAGGACCGTGGTCGATGCGGGGGGTGCTGGTCAGCACAACCAATCAGGGATGAAGAGAATCCGGATGGCGTTGGCCGCTGCATTGCTGCCGATTGTGGTTTTGGGGGCTGTTTTCTTCTTTCGCAGCCCTTATCTGCGAGCCATACAGGCCGGACGTAACCAGAAGGTGGTGGCATCTATTCGCCACCTGCAAGAGCATCAGGATTGGGTGCTGGAGCAGGTTCCATTGCTTTTATGCTATACTCATCCCTGAAAAAACACCCGCATAGTGATTTGGTGCAACAAGCAACAGGAATTATGTAAAGTTTTGGATCATGGTACCCGTACCTCAAAGTTCACTTCCCCACCTATATGAAATCGGACGACGGATGGTGTCGACTCTCGATCTGGATGAAGTTGTTGCGCGGGTATTGACTAATTCGGTGGGATATGTGGGGGCTGAACGCGGGATGTTGATTGTTCTGGACGCCAAACACCGGCCTGATATGGCGGCTGTCTATTGCAATGACAAGCTCATCCCCAGTACGCACGATACCATGTGTGAACTCCTCAGCGATGGGCTGGCCGGTTGGGTTTTACGTGAACAAAAGACGGTCGTCATTCATGATACAAGCCAGGACAATCGTTGGCTGCATCGATCGGATGATGAACCATCTCAAAGCGGTCCCAAATCTGCCGTGTGCGCCCCTCTCTGGCTGGACGGTGAGCGGTTGGTGGGAATCCTTACACTGGTCCATTCCCAACCAGGTTTCCTGAATTTTCATCATGCTGAACTTCTCGATGCCGTTGCAGACCAGGCGGCCATTGCCATCTATAACGCCCAACAGTATCGCTCCATGGAGACCTCACAACTCCATTACCAGCAATTGTTCGAAGATAACATCGACTCGGTAATGATTACCAGTTGGGCTGGCTGGATCCTCGAGGCGAACCGAATGTCAGCCAGTGTAACCGGTTATACAATAAGTGAATTAACCCAGCGCAGAATCACCGAATTACATCGTCCGGACTGGACAGCCCTGGGTGAAGATTATTCCATGCTTCGATCAGGTTCCCGGATGGTCAGCTTCGAGAGCGAATTGCAATGCCGCGAGGCGGGCAGGATTATACCTGTTCTGGTTTATGCTCAAAAAGTGGTTTTTAATAAAGAAGATTGCATCCAGTGGGTTTTGCGAGATATATCGGTGCGAAAGGAACTGGAGGCGCTGCAAAGTGAGCTTTTGACGATGGTTTACCACGATCTGCGATCGCCGCTTTCAAATGTTGTTTCAAGTCTGGACATGATCAGAGTAATGATACCAGATGAGTTGATGGCCAATCTGGAGCCACTGGTGAATATTGCCCTTCGATCAACGGATCGCGTGAAAAGACTGGCAGATACACTGCTGGATATCAATCACCTGGAAGCCGGACAAAAGATCACGGATATGAAGGAAGTTCGCATTCAACGTCTGGTCGGCGAAGCCGTTGATACTGTCCAGGTGACTGCGGATACCCGGCAGCATGTCATCTTGAATGAAATACCGGACGGGATGCCTTCGATCATGGTGGATGAGGATATGCTTCGCCGGGTGATGATCAACCTGCTGGAAAATGCCATTAAATTTACACCACCCCAGGGAAAAATTGTCATTGGTGGTCAACAGAAGGGCCAACTTGTGTTCCTGTGGGTGGACGATACCGGTCCCGGCATTCCACCGGAGGCCAGAGAGCGTATCTTCGACAAATTTACCCGCGTCAACATAGAAAATGCCCCGCGCGGTTTGGGGCTTGGTCTTGCATTTTGCCGACTGGCCGTAAATGCTCATGGTGGTAAAATCTGGGTCGAGGACAGACAGCCTCATGGCAGTCGTTTTATTTTTTCACTGCCGATTGATTACAACAATCAGCCACAATAATAACAATCTTTACAGGAGATTCAATGCAGGAAATCGGTCCAAATGTATTTATTGAAACGGGGTTCGCAGGGGTGACCTTGGGTGTGATCACGATGGGGAGTGGCGTGATCATGATCGATGCGCCATTTCTTCCGGAAGATATTCGTTCCTGGCGCTCTTCCCTTGCGATGATGAATGGAGGAACGGACAGATTTTTGATCAACCTGGATGCCCATGTGGACCGCATCGTGGGCGCCCGGGCAATGGATTGCATCGTTGTTGGACAGGAAGAACTCGCCCATATTTTCCAGACGCGGCCTTTTCCTTACCGTTCACAATCCATGACCACCGGGGCTGAATGGGAAAACTATGAAAGCCTGGGAACTTTCCGTTGGGCTCCACCCGAGCTGACATTTAAAAATGAAATGACAATGCATTGGGATGATATGCCGGTTGTTCTGCAACAATGCTGCGGAGCAGAATTGGGTTCGTTATGGGTAAATCTTCCTTCCCAACGCATCCTTTTTTTAGGGGATCTGGTCATCCCGAATCAACCGCCTTTTTTGGCCAATGCTCAAATCCCGTTGTGGGTTGAAACGCTCAATCTCTTGCTGGAACCGGAATTTGACGGCTATACCCTGATTGGCGGACGAAGTGGAGTGATCAGACAAGAGGATATTCGCTGGCAAATCCGGTTTCTCGAAAAAGTACAGAATTTGCTTGAAGAATTAAAAGACCAGAATACCCCTGAAAGTGAAATCGAAGCCATGATTCCCTGTTTGATGGCTGAATTTGAAGATTCCCCCTCACAAATGGCGCTTTTCCAAAAACGTCTGAATTGGGGATTGACCATGTATTATTTACGGAATTACTTTCCGGAAAATATCAAAGAGACAGAGGCACAGGATTGAAAACGATATCTGATTTTAAGCAAGGAAACTTGCGCCAAGGAAACTTGAGCCAAGGTGACTTGTACCACGATTACCTGCCGGTGGTCGAACTTACACGTGGCGCAATTACCGAATCGGTTCACCTGGGTTCTATTGCAGTAGTGGATGCGGACGGCCGTTTATTGGCGAGTTATGGCAATGCCGACACGGTGACATTTTTACGCTCGTCTGCAAAGCCTATCCAGGCCATCTCCTTTGTGGAAGATGGGGGAATGGAAGCATTTGGTTTCACGGAAGAGGAGTTGTCGCTGATCTGTGCTTCCCATCATGGCACCGATGATCATGCCAAAACGGCTGCTTCCATGCAGAAAAAGATTGGAGTGAGTGAAAATGACCTGCTGTGCGGGGTGCATTGGCCGTCAGATCACGCGACTGCAAATGCCATGCTTTTACACAATGAAAAGCCAACCCCCAACCGGCATAATTGTTCAGGAAAACATACCGGCATGCTGGCGAATTGCAGGCTGCATGGTTTTCCCATTGCCGATTACATCCAGGCAGATCACCCGCTTCAGCAGTTGATTTTGAAGGTAAATTGTGAAATGTGGAATATGCCGGCCGAAGAAGTGGAAATTGGAATCGATGGTTGTTCTGTTCCCGTATTCGGGATTTCGCTGTACAAAGCGGCGCTGGGTTTTGCCAGACTCTGTGACCCTGCCGATCTGCCCGAACGGCGTGCTGACGCCTGCCGCCGGATTACTTCGGCTATGACCACCTACCCCAGGATGATCGCCAACGACGGGTCGTTTGACACGGAATTAATGCGGGCCGGTCAGGGCCGTCTGGTTTGCAAAGCCGGTGCGGAGGGTTTTCGGAATATTGGCATCATGCCTGGCGTGACAGGTTTTTCCGGGCGGGGAATCGGTATTGCAATGAAGATTCTGGATGGTGACCAGCGGGGAGGAATCACCAGCCTGGTGGCGATGGAAGTGCTCCGCCAGTTGGGTGCCATCTCTGCCGGGGAAATGGATCAATTGAAAGAATTTGATACCCGTCCCATAAAGAACTGGCGCGGATTGGAGGTCGGGGTCATCCGCCCGGTCTTTTCGTTAAACATGTATTAGTTTACGGGTCAGTTTCTATTAAGCGGCACTTACAACACGCCAGGAATGGAGGGTAATCCTTCAGGAAATGTCATTCCGAATGGAATGAGGAATCCGCCCAAGGGTCTATTTCCACATCGGGCCAATTAATCACCAGGCTCTTGGGCGGATATCTCACCTCTTAAGAAACTTGAAATGGGATATGCGGGTACAAGGTGGGCGTGGTGTTTCGGATGAAATTGTCCTGGCGTAACTATCCTCGTTGTCACGCTGAGCGCAGTGAAGCGTCCGCCCAAGAGCCTGCGCCACAATTAACTCGATACGGAAATAGTATATGGACGTATCGGTGCAGATAAAGAATGATGCGAAGATGAGCACCAGGATGACATTGCGGGTGGATATGTGCATATCAGACG
>JAJFTV010000077.1 GCA_021372725.1 Chloroflexota bacterium
ACCCATTCTGCATCACTGATGTTGACCAGCAGCAGCGTGAGAATCATCAACGGGAAGGGAGCCACCTGCAGCACCTGCGATGGAATCCCCGGCAGGCTTGGCTGCAATACGAGGCCAAGCCACTGCAAAACCGAGAACAGGTAAGCACCAAAGGCTGCCCGCAACGGGTTCCAGCCGCCAAAGATGGTGATGGAAAGTGCAATCCAGCCGATGCCGTCCAGCCCGGTTTGAATGCCCATCCAGCCGGCCTTAACATTCAGTGAGTAGGCCGGACCGGCCAGGCCGATGATGGCCCCGCCGAGGATGGTGTACAGATAACGCAGGCGATTCACGTTGGCACCGCGTACGAAGGCTGCTGCCGGCCGCTCACCGATACCTTGTAGTACAAGCCCCGGGCGCGTGCGATAGATCCACACCCAGGCTACGAAGATCAACAGGAAGCTGAGGTAAGTCATAATATCCTGATGGAAGAATAACTGTCCCAGGACAGGAATGTCTTTCAGAACAGGGATGGCAACCGCAGTCAGGCGCGGGCCGGGAACGTTCATATAGGGGACGCCCAGGAAATAGGACAGATCTCGGCAGGCCAGTGCGAGCACAAAGCCGATGGCTACCTGTGACTGGCGCAGGGTGATGCTGCCAAATGCTACCACCAGGGCCACCAGCGCTCCGATCAGGGCGCCAACGAGAAAACCTAATAGCAGGCTGCCGCTCTCGTAGGCAGCGGCAAAACCGCCCATTGCCGAAAGCAGTATGGTTCCGTTCATCGACAGATTGATGAGGCCGGCCCGTTCGGTGATAGTTTCACCGATCACCGCGCACACCACCGGTGCGGCCGCCGTCAATACACCTGCCAAACCTGTTAAAAGAATAGTGGTATCCAAGTCGGCTCCTATTCGCGGTTTAGACGTTCACCCAAACGCTGGCGGGCGCCTTCACCCAGCAAAACCAGCAATACCAGAAAGCTCTGCAACACACCCGAGAAGGACGAATCCAGCTTGTAGAGCAACTGCAACTGGATGCTGCCGGTATTCAGGGCAGCAAAGAAAAAGGCTACCGGGGCGGCCCAGATGGCCTGGTAATTGATCAGCATGGCCACCAGCAAGCCCAAAAAACCATAGCCGCTGGAAATATTGGGCAGCAGGCGGTGATAAACACCCGTCACCTGAATGGCTCCGGCCATGCCTACAAACGCTCCACACAACAGAAAGGCAAGCATGCTGTACTGCCAGGTGGGAACACCCAATAAATGAGCTGCTTTCATGTTCTTTCCCACTGCCTTCAGCCGCAGCCCGAAATGGGTGCCGCGCAGCAGGAAGTAGACCAGCACGATCACCAGAATAGACAGCCCCAATGACCAAAGACTCAGATTGCTGTCCGGCAAGGTTGGCAGCCACAGGGGTTGCTCAAAAGGCTGTGTGCCCGACATCGACCCCGTGCCAGGACGCTTCCATGGGCCAAAGACCAGATAAATGGTCAGGGCAGTGGATACAAAATTCAATCCCAGCCCGCCGAATATCTCATTGACGCCGCCAAACGTCTTCAGCGCGCCGGCCAGTCCGGCCCATAACGCTCCACCCAAAATGCCGGCGATGATCCCGAGAAAGATGATCAGGCCGGGCGGAAGGCTGCTGTTCTGGAGCAGGCGCAAGGCCCAGGTGGTGAAGATGGCTCCCAGCGCCATCTGGCCTTCCACGCCGATGTTCCATAGCCCGGCAGAAAAGGTGACCAGCACGCCGGCGGTGGTCAAAATGAGCGGCGACCAGGAGATGAGCAAACTTTCCAGGCTTTGTTCAGAGCCGAAGGCGCCGCGCAGAATGGCAGCGTAGGCCTCAAAGGGCGGTGCCCCTGCTGCAAGCAGAATAAGGGTGGTGATTAAAAATGCCGCCAGCAGGGAACCGACCTGAAAAGCGAGATTTACCCAGAATTTCTTTTTCATGGTTGCTTCCCTGTCGCGGTTTCCGGCCAACCTTTTCCCCCGATTAACTGGCCCAGAGTTTCCGAGGTTAACCCGGCAGCTTCCAGGGGCTCGCTGACGCGTCCGCTGAAAAAGACCAGCACCCGGTCACTGTATTGCAGAATTTCTTCCAGATCCGAGGAAATAAAGATCACGGCGGTACCCCGCCGGCAGCGTTCCTTGAGCTTTGTCCAGATATAAATAGTGGATTCGATGTCCAGGCCGCGCGTGGGGTGTTCGAGCAGCAGCAGGATCAACGGGTCACGCATCATGGCCAGCAAGGTGCGCTGCTGGTTACCGCCCGAGAGTGCTTCCACCCGCGTGGATGGCAACCCGCGGATGTTGAAATCCTTTATGCGTTCCTGAGCCAGTTGGTGGCTGTGATCCCAATCGACAAAGAAGCCATTTTGGGGCTCTGCCAAAACAAAATGCTCGGCCAGGGTCAGTCCCGATACAAGGCCTTCTTCCAGGCGGGCAGCCGGCAGAAATGTTGCACCGTTTTTCTTGAAGGTGTGGTAGGAACGACCGGTCAGGTCTTTTCCATGCAGGGTGATTTTTCCGCCAGTAGGGCGCACAAGCCCGGCAATCGAGCGCAGAAACAGCCCCTGGCCGCTGCCTTCCATGCCCGCCAAACCGATCACCTCGCCGCAGCAGACTTCCAGGGAGACCCCCCGAACTTTGAGACGATAATCTTCCACCGAGAAATTATTCAAGGTAAGGGCAGGCTGCTGACTGCTGCATGGATCGGGACTGCCAGTGCCGACCACCTTGCCAAACATCTGCGTAACCAATTTTTGCGTATCATAGGGCGGGAGGGCTTCACCGGTCAGTTTGCCCTGTCGAAGAACTGCCACGCGGTGGCACAGACCTTCCACATCCTCGAGTTTGTGCGAGACAAACAGAACCGTTTTACCCTGTTCAGCCAGCAGTTTGAGTGCCTTGAAGAGCATCTCTTTTTGCGAGGCGCTGATGCCGGTGGTCGGTTCGTCAAAGATCAGCACGCGCGCCCCCAGCCACAGCAGGCGCAGGATTTCCAACTGCTGGCGCTCGCCAACCGTCAGGGAATCGACGTAAGCCTCGGGGTCGATGCTGAAACCGAATTGAGCAGCCAGGTCGTTGAAATCTTTGAGCGCGGCGGCACGGTTGGGGAAAAGGCCTCCTGAATGCCCCAGGATAAAATTATCGATGATGCGCATTGGCGGAAAGTCGAGCGGGTCCTGATGGAGCATGCCAATTCCCTGTCGAATGGCATCGGCGGGAGACTGGATGGAGACCGGCTTACCGTCGAGCAGGATCTGTCCGCGGTCGAGATGGATGAACCCGGACAGCACCTTCATGAGGGTGCTTTTACCGGCTCCATTTTCACCGAGAATGCCCTGGATAGTACCGGCAGGAATGGAAAGATTGATCCCAACATTGGCGTGGACCGCGCCGAAGGATTTATGAATGTCCCTGAGTTCGACGTCCATGAAGCCTTTCGAGAGAAAGAAAAGGGATAAATTTATGAGTAATTATAACGGCTGACATGATCGGATGGTATATCCATTTGTTGATACCCTTTACCCATTTGCCCCTGCATTTGTATCTCTGGGGTTTTGTGAGTCGTTTTACAACTCACAAAACCCCAGAGGTGATCCCCCTTTCCAGGGGACAGGGGGTTGGGTATAAAGATATATTTCAAAGCAGGAAAGCTCCACGCAATGGCATGAATTTATGCGCCATTGCGTGGAGACTCTTCTCAAGGCAGAACCTTACTCGGAAACGCTTTGCCCTTCCATACCTTCCAGCAATTGCTTCAGATACCAGACTTCCTGGTCGGTGGCGACCTGTCCGTCGGCAAGATATTCAGTGCTGTCCTGCAGGTTGATGGGGCCGGTCCAGAGGTTCAGTCCGCCTGCCAGTTCATCGATGAAGGCATCGAGCGTGGTGGTGGCTTCTTCAGAGAGGGCAGGGCCGGTGACGAAACCGACTGCGCTGGTGTTGGGGTTGTTGATGTCACCCCAATCGGGCGCCAGCCATTGGAAACTGGTGGCAAAAGTGCCGTCAATCGAGGCCTGGATGGTCTCCAGATAGGACGGACCCCAGTTGAAATAGGGGGTACCCAGACAGATCTCGGGGGCTGTATCGCAGGCGCCCTTGAAATCATAGGGGATAGCCCAAACCGCCTGTCCGGCATCCGCGAGGCGTTTGGCTTCGGTCATAGCCTCGGTGGTGTCGATACCCGAGATCACCACGTCATAGCCGCTGTTGTAGAAATCATCGGCAACCTGGGTGGGATCGGAGGATACGCCGGGGATGTAGAACCAGAAACCAATCCAGGTGACTTTGAACTGCAATTCAGCGGGATCCTTGCCGGCTTGCTCCCAGCAGTATTTTGCACCGAGGTAGGCCGAGGAGGCCAGACGGCGGGTTTCGTCGTTGATCAATGGCCCAAGGTAACCGATCTTGCCGGTTTGCGAGGTAAGGGCGGCTGCGCAGCCGGCCATCATCTTGCCGTATTCCATACGGCCCATGATGTTGACCATATTGTCCATCGGGATATAGGCTTCACCTTCAGCCCAAACCTGGTCGCCGGAGGCCATGATGACATCAATTTCAGGGTGAGCCTGGGTAAAGATGGTTGCTTCATCTTTCATGTCATCCGAGTTAAAGATGACCAGTTTGGCTCCCTGGGAAACCAGTTGTTCTGCCAGTTGTGAGGTGGTGGTGCCAGGGTAAGCGGGTGAACCGGAGTAGACATTTTCAAGGTAGATCATTTTTGTGCCGGGGATGTTCTGTTCGACATACAGACCGGCTTCGTAATGTGCCTGGCTCCAGCCATGATCGTTGGCCGCACCGACCAGCAGCATACCAAAGATAAATTCTTCTGCCACAGGTGCTACGGTGGGAGCTTCAGTGGGGACTTCCGTCGCAGGGGCCTCGGTGGGGGCTTCGGTTGCAGGTACTTCAGTCGCCTCTTCAACTGTTGGGACTTCCGTTGGGGCAGTCGTTGCGGGGGTGCCGCAGGCTGACAGCGCCAGAGCAAATACAATGGTGAGCGCCAAAAGGCTCAGAATGCTTTTACGCATTTCAATTCCTCCTCAAATATAAAATGGATTGGCGTTTTGAACAGACAGACTCACCGTGCAGCGCTATATCACATTTCTCTTCTGCTTGCTGCGGGTTTGGTGAGCTTGTCTATACAGTTATCTATTCTATCACGCCTTTTTTCCGAATGAGTAATTAATATTTGACAATATTTTCCCGGAAATTTACCTTATGCAGAAATATTCTTCTTCCTAGCCGTTTCTTTCGCGGGGATTGATGGCGCTGTTCAACTCGTCTCCCAGCAGGTTCCAGGCGAAACCAAATGCGATAATGGCCAATGTGACCGGCAGGTAAACCCACCAGTGGGTGAGCAGACTGCCGCCCGGGCCAATGATCCAGTCCTTGCCTTCCTCCAGCAGAGATGCCCACGCTGAACCCTCATCCAGTCCAATAAAGGTGAAGGTAGCCTGCAAGACGACCAGCGAGCCTATGCCCTTGGTCGCCCAGACCACAACCGGCGTCAGAGAATTCGGGATCAGATGCCGCAGGATGATGCGCCTGTTCCTGGCTCCCAGCGAGCGGGCGGCCACGATGAACTCGGTATTTTTCAAACGCAATATTTGATCGTTGACCAGGCGGGCATAGGGTATCCACGTCAGCAGGATGACTGCCAGGGTAAATGGCCCCACCTGCTCGAAAAGATTATATAAGAACCGTATAAAAGAGGAACTCTCTTCTGCAGCAGCCTGTACCGCCGGATTCCCCGGGGATATTCTCATCAATAAAAATCTGGAAAACATAAACATAAACGGGATGGCAGCCATCAATGGAAAGGCCAGCAGCGCATTGGTGATGCGGGTAAACAGACGGTTTAACAGGCCACCCAGATATGCGCATACTGCACCAATGGCGGTACCGAAAAGCGCCGTGACCAGCGTAACGCCGATGCCAAAACCCAAAGCCTGGCGCGTGCCCCAGACCAGCGTGTAAAAGATGTCAAACTGGTGCGGGGTTGTGCCCAACCGCACAGCAGGGCTGGGCGGATGAGGAACAGGATCTCTACTGGAGCCGATCACTTTCATCGAGCCGGGGTTAGCCGGATCTTCCGCCGGTGCGAGGGATGGAGCGAAAAGTGCCACACATCCGATGACCGCGACCATGAGAATCGCTGCCCATGTCTGCCAGCGCCGGGGTAGAATTGCAGCCATCACAGCACCTCCTCCCGGATGCGGGGATCAACAATCGCCTTGATCAAATCGAAAATAAAGATCAACGCCAATGTCAGAATGAGGTTAAAGGCGATAAACCCCAGCACAGCAAATCCGTCCGGAACGCTTGTAAGGCTGCTGATCAATTGCGACATCCCTTCGTAATTGAAAATTAATTCCACCACGAACAATTCGGTCGTCAATGAGGCGGCCGTAAGGCTGCCGGCCGTCATCACCGGCGATAGACAATTAAGGAAAATGTGCCGCCAGGTCACACGGTTTCTATTCAAGCCGCGGGCATAGGCGGCGGTCACATAATCTTTTTTCTCCTCATCAATGACCGCCGCGCGGGTAATGCGTGCGAGAGTTGCCCACTGCAGAAGGCCTAGCGAGAAAGCAGGAAGAAACAGGTGCCGGAGAGCATCCAGGCTGATGTCGGGGCGTCCATTCAGGAGTCCATCGATGGTCATGAAGCCGGTGAAGGGATGAAAGGCTGCTGTTTTTACATAGAGCGCGTTAAGAAGGCTCAACCGGTTGGGAGCAAACCAGCCCAGTGCAATATAAAATACAGCCAGAAAAATAAACGCCAGGATGAAAAGCGGTATGGAATTAGCCACGGACGCCGTAATGCGAATGAGATGATCTAGGAAGCTGTCCTTTTTCCGACCGGCGGCAACACCGGCCAGGATACCAAACGGGATGAAGAAAAACAGAGCCGACAGTAACAATTCGATCGATGCCGGGGCATAACGGACGATCACCTCATGGACATTTGAATTGTAGACCGGGCTGTATCCCCAATCTCCCTTCATCAGGCCGAGAAGCCAGCGTCCATATTGAAGATAGAACGGTTCTTCGAAATGATGGTCCTCGATGATCTGTTCGATCAGCCTTTCGATGGTCTCGGGGTTGCGGGTATTTGGACTGAGGTAAAGGCTGGCACGCTCCCTGGAAGTGTAAAGCAGCAGGCTCGCAAAGACAATAGCTGTGATCCCGACAAAACTGAGAAGAAGTGTGAGCAGTTGTTTCAGAGCATACTTCAGAAAGTTGACCATCCAAACCCCGGTGAGGAAGTGACAATTTTGATTACAGAGACAACCTGTTTTCCATTATACAATAACCAGAACACACCGTCAGTTGTAGGGTATGCAGTAATCCCTGTCGCTGCCTCCTGCTATAATCATTAACGATACAAGAGAAACCTATGTTCTCGCATCTGCACACCCATTCGTACTTCTCCCTGCTGGCAGGGACCCCTTCTCCGGCGCAGTTGGTGGAACGTGCTGCCTGGCTGGGAATGCCCGCCCTGGCCATAACCGATCACGACAGGTTGACCGGAGCGATTGAATTTTATGATGCCTGCACAGCAGCCGGTATTCAACCCATCATTGGTCTGGAATTGAATGTAAATCTGTCTGACGGCCAGAAATCTGCCGGACTGGTTTTTCTTGCCGAAGACCTGTCTGGCTGGGGTAGTTTGTGTCGCCTGAGCAGTTGTCTTTTGGACAGCGAAAACACACCCGTTGAAGAAGGGATCCCTTTAGCGGCACTGGAACAAAATTCCCGTGGACTGATCTGCCTGACGGGTTCCGGCGGCTGGTTACGGAAGCCGGCCGGGCGAGGTGATCCGCCGGGATCGGACGGAGTGTCGGAGTGTCTTGGCAGGTTGAAGGAAATTTTCCCCGACCGTCTGTATGTGGAGCTGCAAGCTTTCCAGCCCAATTTGCCTGGGTTAACCAACCTGGCTGGACTGGCCCGACGCGCCGGTTTACCGGTGGTCGGAACCGGTAGCGTATATTACCTTGATGCGGGCCAGGATCACCTGCAGCAACTGGTCAGCGCAATCCGCCTGAATACCACGCTGGAAAGTTTGCCAGCAGGTGTCGCCGCACCGCCGGGGTCTTACTTTGTCGAGCCGGAAGAGATGTCCAGGCGATTCGACCATTTCCCGACCGCACTGGAAGCGATTGATGAAATCCGCAGCCGCTGTAAGCTGGAACTGCCCTTGGGAAAACAACAGTATCCGCGCATCGCCATTCCGGATGGAAAGACTCCGGATGAAGCGTTGCGCGAAAAAGCTTTTGCGGGTGCTTTACGACTGTATGGCGAGATCACGCAGGAGATACGGGAGCGGTTGGATTACGAATTGGTGGCCATCGGGAGGAGCGGGTATGCCAGCCTGTTTTTGATCATGGAAGAGGTTATCCAGTATGCGCGGCAGGCCGATGTGCCGTATAGTTCGCGCGGATCAGCAGGGAGCTCACTGACGGCACACTGCCTGGGGATTACATCTCCCGACCCTTTACGGCTGGATCTGTATTTTGAACGTTTTCTTAACCCGGAGCGTCAATCGCCGCCGGATATCGATACCGATCTGTGTTCCAAACGCCGTGAGCAGGTAATCCGGCACGTTTATGAACACTATGGAACGGAGCAGGTAGCCATGGTGGCTACTGTCAACCGCTTCCGGCCGCGCTCGGCACTTCGTGAAGCGGCCAAGGCAAACGGTCTCTCGCAGAGCGAAATTTCCCAACTGGCCAGGCTGCTGCCGGGCAGGTGGGGGCCGCCGCGTACGGAAGGGGAGGGGGAGGAACCGGTTGAGCCCAACCCGTTCGAGACGATACTGGAAAGGTTTTCAGCACCGCATTACCGGCAGATCATCGAAGACGCCGGGATGTTGCTGGGGCTCCCGGATCATTTGTCGGTTCATCCGGGCGGTGTGGTGATATCACCGGGTCCGATGCACGATATTGCTCCCACGCAAACAGCAGGAAAGGGCATCCGCATTGTGCAGTTTGACCTTGAGCAAGTGGAGCGGCTGGGGCTGGTGAAGATGGATCTGCTGGGAACGCGCGGCCTGTCGGTATTAGGGGATGTTGCAGATGCACTGCGTATAGCCAATTATACAACCCAAAAACGGCTCATCTTTCTCGAAACCATCCCAAACAAAGACAAAACCGTTTCCAATTTAATCCGCTCCGGCCAGACAGTGGGGTGTTTCGGCATTGAGAGCCCCGGTATGCAGCGCACGCTGCGCGAGATACAGGCAGACAAACTGGACGATTTAATGGTTGCATTGTCATTATACCGGCCGGGCCCAATGACCGGCGGGCTGAAGGATGCCTTCGTCAACCGGCATCTGGGAAAGGAGCCTGTTAAACATCTGCACCCGGCTCTCAGCAGCCTGCTGGCTGATACATACGGTGTCATCCTTTACCAGGAGCAGGTGTTGCGGATCGCCCACGAACTGGGCGGGTTTACGCTGGCTGAAGCGGACCTGCTGCGGCGTGCCATGAGCCACTTTGACCCCGGGGATAAGATGAAAACGCTGCGAGAGCGGTTTGTACAGGGAGCCGAAAAACGGCACGGTGTGCCACCCGAAACCGGGGCACGCATCTGGGAGATGATGGCCGCTTTTGCGGGGTATGGCTTTCCCAAGGCACATGCGGCCTCGTATGCCCAGGTTGCCTGGCGCTCCGCATACTGCAAGGTGCATTACCCGGCCGAATTTCTGGCGGCAGTTCTGGCAAACTGGGGCGGATATTACAGCCAGGATGTGTACCTGCTGGAAGCCCGCCGGATGGGGCTGAAGGTACGCGGACCGCACATCAACCATTCCGGGAGCCAGTTCAGCGCAGTTTACCTGGAGGGCAAGCCGGTGCTGTTTATGGGGCTGGATCAGGTGCGCGAACTGACCCGGGCCACGCAACAGCGCATCATTAATGAAAGACCCTTCCGGTCGTTTGGTGACTTTATGGCACGCGCCGCACCCCGCCCGAAGGAAGCAGATCACCTTATCCGGGTGGGCGCACTGGACGGGCTGGGCAATATTCCTGCCTTGCTGAAGCAGATCCATACCGGCAGCCGGCGGGCAGGCCAGATGGGGCTTTTTTCGGATGGGGAACAGGAGAGCTTCAACAGCGGCGACTGGAGTCCGGAAGAAAAGGCCGCCGCCCAGCAAGAGCTGCTGGGGGTGACGGTGGAAATGCATCCCCTTGAGTTGATCCAAAATAAGTTGAAGCGCCTGGGCGTGGTTCCCATTGCAGAAGCCAGGGAACAGATGGGAAAAACATTGCGCATAGCTGGGCAACGCCAGAGCTGGAGGCGGCAGAGAACAAGCAAGGCAAAACAGCAAACCGGTGGAAAGGTTTATCACACGGTTCTGGATGACCTGAGCGGGGGAATGCGTATTCTGCTCAACGAGACGGTGTATAATCTTCACCGGGAAACTCTCAGCCGGCATGATCCATTAGTGATGGAAGGGACGATCCACCAGGACCGGCAGACAGGTGAACCCATCCTGGTTGTGCACAGGCTGCTTTTGGAAGATATAGATCATTGAAAAACAGCCACATCAACAGAGCCTCCCACAAAGACCCGCTCATGCCGGCTGATAAAGCATCCTCTTATTCCATTCCGTTTGAATAAGGTTTTGGTTTGAAATAAAATAAATAGAAACTTTGTTTCAATATCTCCCTCCCGCAGGTATAATAGACATATTATGATATTTCTCACCTTCGTTCTGCGGTTTATCACCATTTCATGGGTGTTCCTGATCCCGATTGGCTTATGGGTGGGTGCACGAAAAGGGGACACACCAGGACGGCGGATTTTTACAGGTATAGGCTGGGCCTGGGGGATGTGGCTGATAGTAGCCGTGGCCTGGGGCTTACTGCTTTGGATTGATGGGCAGCCCGGCGGCTGGCTGACCGATCCGGCCGTTCGCACTGCCTTTTTGATCACCGGCAGCGCGCTGGGTTGTACCTGGAGCGCCCGTCAGTTTCAGCTCATGCTCCATCAACGGCGCATGCAGAACGCCAGTGAGGCGTTGGCCTGGTTGAAAGAGATGCCACCCAGTGAGTTTGAAGCATTGATCGGGCGATATTTTAAATCGCTGGGGTGTGTAGTGCGGCGGGTGGGCAAGTCGGGTGATCACGGCGTGGATCTGGCCATATACTCGCCGCACGAGGGAAAATGGATCGCCCAGTGCAAGCGGTACATGAACCGGACGGTGGGGGAGGGCGCGGTGCGCTATCTTTATGGGGCGATGATGCACGAACACGCCGACCGCGGTTTCATTTTTACCACCAGTGTTTTTTCTCAACCTGCCCAGGATTGGGTGCAGGATAAACCCATCGAACTGATCGGCGGAGAAGAACTGGTGGCAAAGTTGAATTCCAGCAACGTCCGTTACATGGATAAAGGGATTGCCCCTTCGCAAGCGATCCCCAAGGATTCATGATTGAGTTTAGGGCGGATTTCTCACTTCGTTCGAAATGACAACAAGGGGATTGGTGAATAATTGGCGGAGTATGGAAATATCTTCCTCCACCTCGGTGAACTGAATTCGTCCGATTGCCTGATCGAATGGTTCCTGCAAAATGAGGATCTATTTTGGTTTTACGCGCGGGCCCTCGGGCGTATCCTCCACCACATAGCCGGCCGAGGCGATCTGGCTACGCAGGCTGTCGGCATCTGCCCAGCGTTTTTCCTTGCGGGCCTGTTCACGCTGGAAAGCCAGGGTCAGAATTTCAGGAGGGATGTTGATGCGGGCAGGCTGCCACTCACCCAGCCGCAGCCCGAGCACACGGTCGAACACCAGCATGGTGGCCTTCTTGACGGCCGGCGGCAGGTCGCTTTTCACAAGTTCCCAAACCACAGCCATGGCACGCGGCATGTTCAGGTCATCGTTGACCTGATCGACGAAGCGGTCGATAAATTCTTCATCTGCGGTTGCGGGTTCTCCCCATTCATAGACTGCATTGCGCAGCCGGTCCAGCGATTTGGCAGCCGCGTCGATGCCGTCCCAGGTGAAATTAAGCTTGGCGCGGTACAAGGCGCTCATGCAGAACAGGCGATACGCCAGCGGGTCATAGCCTTCATCGATCAACGTCTGCACGCGCAGGAAACCGCCGGTGGATTTGGCCATCTTAACGCCTTCCTCCAGTTGGAGAAAATAGCCGTGCATCCAGAAGTTGGCCAGCCGCGTTCCATAGCAGGCTTCTGTTTGGGCAATCTCATTGGGGTGATGGACAGTAATGTGGTCCTCACCGCCGGTGTGAATATCGAAAAAGCTGCCCAGATAACGTGCTGACATGGCCGAGCACTCGATGTGCCAGCCGGGGAACCCGATGCCCCACGGGCTGTCCCACTCCATCTGGCGCTGCTGGTCTTTGGGGCTGAATTTCCACAAGGCAAAATCGGTCGGGTTGCGTTTTTCGCCCATATCCACGCGGGCGCCGGCCTGCTGTCCTTCGAGATCCAGACGGCCCAGGAAGCCGTAATCGGGCTGTTTGGAGGTATCGAAATAAATGCCATCGGATGTGCGGTAGGTAAATCCCTTTTCCTCGATGCAGCGGATGAAATCGATCTGTTCCTGGATATGATCGGTGGCGCGGCACCAGATACGGGGTTCGAGAATGTTGAGGGAAACCATATCCTGTTTGAAGGCTTCGGTATACTTTTCAGCGATCTGCCAGGCAGTCATACCGGTGCGGCGGGAACCCTTTTCCATCTTGTCCTCGCCGCTGTCTGCGTCGGATACCAGGTGACCCACGTCAGTGATATTCATCACATGTTTGACCTTGTACCCGTTGAACTCCAGCACCCGGCGCAAAATATCCTCAAAGAGGTAAGTGCGCAGGTTGCCGATGTGGGCATAATCGTAAACGGTAGGCCCACAGGTATACATGCCTACCCCGGGGGGATTGAGTGGTTTGAATTCGCGTACGCTGCGCGTATAGGTATCGTATAGTCGAAGGTCTTTCATATTCACCACCTTAAGCTGTGATGAACTTATTATAATGTGTGAAATATGGAATTGGAAGAAAAAATAATTTCGAAGGCAGTCAAAGCGGAAACGGGAGTTATTCGGGGTTGAGGTAAGATCAGTGAGTGGGATGTGACTGTTTTCAAGTTGCCAGTCAGGTAAAAATCAAAATACCAAATTAAATAGATAATACTAAACCTGATTTACAAATCATGTTTAGTATTTTATAATAAAAACATGGAGAGATTACCCAATACAAATTTCTTCATTCCGTTCCAGGCGGTATATTCGTTGTTGCAGGATGCAGCAAGCCGCGACCGTACAACCGCACGCCGTACCGCACTGGTGGAGATCCTGTGGCACGAACGTTATTTGAGTAGAGAAAATTTGATGGAAAGAGTGGAAGATCACCTGGGTGAGGGCTGCTTTGGCGATTCTGCCTGGGAAGACACCTTCAACCGTGACATGCAGGCCGTCAAAGAGGCATTTGCGCTGGCCGGCTCCGAGCTGGGTTATTCACGGAAAAAGACGTTGATGGGGTATTATCTACGCAACGAGGCGCGTTTGCATCCGCACCTGCGTCTGGAGATTGCGCATAGTATTGACGAAATCGATCTGCGTCAGTTGGGCATTTACCGAAACCTGGGCGCGGCACAGCGTATCCGGCAGGCGCTCAAAGCCAGCGAACAGATGCGCTGGGCAGCCCGTTATTCCAGGGGCATAAAAATGGCGGGGGCATCGAATGTAACGCTGGCCCAATTCATACAGGGCATGATCCGGGCGCTCGAAACGGCCGGCATTGTCTGCGCGGTGGGCGGAACGGTGGCAGGCTGGACGTGGGGAGAACCGCGCCCGGCGCAGCAGATTGACCTGATCCTTGAACTTCGCAGTGAACAAAGTGAGACTCTCATGAAACAACTGCGCGGCATGGGCCTGATCCTGACAAAGGATATTCCAACTGGAGAACCGGCGCAAATTCGGCAAGTTACACGCATCAGCATTGTTCACCCCGACAGCGATTTAAGGGCAAATCTGATCATTCCACCACCGGGTGATGATTATTACCACAACATGCTGCGTCAGGCAGCCCAACTGGATTTTGGCCGGGAGATTGGGTCACTGTACGTACTTTCAGCAGAATATTTGGTGCTGCAAAGTTTAATGGAATACAGCATGGATCGCAATACGGTACATTTGCGCCGTATTGCGGCAATGCTTTTTCATCAACAGGAAAAACTGGATCGTAAACTGATCAGCATGCAGGCGGAGAAAAAGGGCTGGATGCGGGTCTGGGAAGAGATCACTGAACAGGCAGACAGGAAGCAGTCCTGAGTGTCGTAAGGCAGATTATATTATGATTGGTATAAGAGTTGTTATACTAATCTTACAATAAAACAGAAAATTGAAATGAAATATTTTATATTCAAAGTAACCTGGCAAAAGAGAACCAAGTGATATGATTTCATTTTTCACGATAAAATCATATCACTGTATAGAGCATGACAAATTCCGAATCCCGTGATTGGCAGGACACCACTCCCTTTCAACATTTGGATGGACTGAGCCGAGGAAGCTGGGAAATTAGTTTTACTTCAATAATTTTCAGATTATAAATGCCGTTTCCTTTGTAGATTAATATGGGGATAACCAATAATAATTTCAAAAAATCGTATACGGGGCTTGGGAACTTTGCAGCATTTTGCGCCTGGTTAATTACCAGTGTCTTAATGGCAATTTCGTCATTGATTTTGTTCGGACAAGATTTCAGGGGATATTATGCGGCAGCACGTGTTTTATTATCAGGTGGCAACCCTTACGATTACGAACAACTTGTTCCCATCCTTTTGGATGTTACCGGGCGGGTTGGAAATAATCCATATTACTATCCACCGTGGTTTGCCTGGTTCATCACGCCAATAGCTTGGCTGCCTTTTGATATTGCACGTGTTATTTGGATGCTGTTCAACTTAAGTATTTGGATCGTTGGATTATGGTGCCTGGCCAAGCTATTGGATTGGCCAGAAACAGGTTGGCGACGCTGGCTGATGTTTCTTTTTGCGACTTTTCTATTCGCATGGTTTACCTGGCGATATGAGCAGACAGGCATCATCTTATTTACTTTATTAGTGGCCGCACTGACAACAATTCGCAAGGGGCAATGGGCATGGACAGGCTTATGGCTTGCCCTGCTGCTTATTAAACCAAACCTCACGCTTATACCAGTTATCGCAATTAATATTTGGCTTATCCTGCGCGGTCGATGGCAGCCATTTATTGTAATGTGCATTATCCTGGCAGGTTTATTGATAGTATCCACTGCAGCAACACCAGGGTTATATCAGCCATTCCTACAGTCGGGTTTTAGTAATGGTTTAGGTAAAGTCCTTGATGGTCCAGACCGTGTAACGGGAGTTCGCATCAATACGACACTAATTGACTGGTTAAGGATGCGTGAAATAGACAGCCATTTATCTATATTCATATATATTATTGCTGCAATAATTGGTGGATTGATACTGGTGCGAACAATTATGAAATCAAATTCCCTCATTAAGGTAGTGATCGTATCATTGCTTGTCAGCTTTGCTGTTACACCCTATGCGCTTCAATACGACTTTCCGCTTTTGACTTTGCCATTGTTTTGGGCTACAGCGTTATTTATCCGTTCAAAACGAACATTGTGGGGAGGTTTGGTTTTGAGTGGATTTATTGCAAGCGTAACAATTTGGGAACGACCAATCTCAGATGGGTATTGGATGGTAATTGGATTGATTGTGTTAACTATATGGAGTTGGAGGCAATCAAATTCGAAATCAATCCCGGAGGAATTATTGTTGTCAAAATTATGAGATGTGTCAGTCCCCTGCCCTGTTTTATTCAGGTAGATTCAGTCAAATAAAACAGTTGCTTTATTAAAGTGACTAAACCTGGACACTCGGCTAGGAGATTTATTGAGGGGTAAATCAATAATAAAATGGCTATACGCAATTTATTAATTTTGAATCTTCTTGGACGCCCGCACCACAGCTTGTTATCCCTCAGCCAGTCGCTTCTTCGGGTTTTGCAGGACCATCATCGCCAGAAAACCTGACAACGACGGCAGCCAGAACGAAATCAAGCGGAAGGCCAGCACAACAATCACACTCACCGCATCTGGGATCCCCATAGTAGCATAGATGGCCGCCATACTGCTTTCCACCACTCCCAATCCACCCGGCAGGAAGAAAGCAGTCCGACCAAACAACAGGGGCAGCCCATAACCGGTCAGTAGCACCGGCAGAGTAATAGGGTATCCTGCGGCCAGAAACACAAAATACAGGGCAGCTATATCAAAAGCGCAGTTGATCACTGCCCCCAGCATAGGACGTTTCCACTTTCCTCCCCGCAACATTTCCCAGGCATAATAGAAATCGGACAGACTCTGCCGGATATGGGTTGGGTTATATTCACGCTTCCACAATTTTGCCCAGTGAGAACCAATCCATTCAACCAACCTCTCGACTTTGGGACGGTAGGCAGACCCAAGAATGAGAATTACAACCAGCGCCAGAGTTGGAAGCATGCTCACGCTGAAACCGATCACCTGCAGTTGGGTGAGTTGTTGGGAGATGGATAAATAGATCATACCAAAAATTGAGATGATGGACAGCATTATGGTAATCAACGTAGCAGGCAGAATGCCGGCAATGGCAGACCATTCACGTTCACTTCCGTGTCGATGCAGCCAGCGATAAGTCGCTGCACCCGATGCGACCATTCCGCCTGCAACCAGCCCGATACTGTAGGAACCCAGCGCGATCAACGTCCCGTGCCAAACTGACAACCGTTGCTTCCCGAGGGAGACAAATGAAGTGAGCATATAACCGTTGCCCATGCAACTAATCACTTTCATCAACATTGCCAATACCACAAATCCGAAGGTCATCGACTGCAACACCTTAACAGAGCTTTCGAGCGAGGCCATAAGCGGCAGGAAAAAATGAACGGCCAAACCCAGCAGGATCAACAATGGCAAATAACGGCCAAATTTCAGCAACGGCTTGACAAGCCCGTTTGTACCATTTTTTGTACCGTTGGTAGTGTCCTTTGTCATACTGTTGTCTGCGTTTTCGGGGGTGCCTTTGGCGACAGTTTTTATGGCCCCGTGCGTGATACCTCCGGTGGTATCTTCGGGAATTCCTTCATTGGCGCTTTTGGCGGGCCCTTTATGCGCTACATTAGGCACATTGCTTCTAGCCCCACTGGTGGAATTGTATTTCATGAAATCAGGTTGATTTAATTTTTCCATATTCCAACCGGACATATTTTATCCTTACCCGTATAAATATTCAATCAAATAATGTGACCTGTCAAAACCTGCGCCAAATCCTTAAATCCTAACAGAATGACGGCCAACCCGATAGCACGCCTCTTTATACCATCAAAATCGTTTCCCTGTAATAATCTTAGCCTGAAATGATTCCACAAATATTACCCACATGGTACAATTATACAAGGCAGTGCTGAAAGGCACTGAAAACAAGATCCCCTGCATAACCGTTATAACCCACAGATCGCCAGGAACATCAGCGCTTTTCAAGGATTCACTCCATCATGCCTGAAAATACCTACAAGATCCCGTATAGCAAAACTGAGATAGAGTTTACCATTCCAGCCCGGATGAGAGCAACCGTTGCCGTGTCGCAACCTGTGCCCCCGCTGGCTGACCCGGCCAGGGAAATCCGGGAAGCGCTGGTGCATCCTGTGGGAAGTGCTCCCTTGACCCGGTTGGCCAAACCCGGTGATAGCGTCTGCATTGTGTTTACCGATATCACCCGCGCCAGCCCCGACCATCTGCTGGTACCTGCCTTGCTGGAGCAGCTTGAACACGCCGGTGTTCACGACGAAGACATCACGCTGCTGTGCGGCATTGGCATGCACCGGCCATCGACCCCGGCCGAAAAAATCGCCAAGCTGGGTGCCGGGGTTGTAAAACGCTACCGCGTCATCGATAGCGAGCCGCAGAATCCTGATGCCTTGGTGGATCTGGGTGTCACAGCAGGCGGTGTGCCGGTATCCGCCCACCGTGCGGCCGTTGAAGCAGATTTGTTAATTGCCACAGGGATTGTTGAACCCCACCAGTATGCAGGCTACTCCGGCGGTGGGAAGACCGTGGCGGTGGGCGCAGCCGGTGAGGCACTGATTGCCCACACCCATGGGCCCGCCTTCATTGATAACCCCGCCACCCGCCTGGGGAGGATCGAAGGCAACCCGTTCCGGGAGGCCGTCAATGAAGCTGCCCGCAGAGCCGGGCTGCGCTTTATTCTCAATGTTGTGCTGGATGACGAATACCGTATCCTGCGTGTGGCAGCCGGTGACCCATTGCTGGCATTCCAGGAGCTGGTACAGTTTGCCAAATCTGTTTATGAAGTGCCCATCCCGCACCAGTATGATATTGCCATTGGCGGGGTGGGTTTTCCCAAGGACGCCAACATCTACCAGGCCAGCCGTGCACCATCGTATCTGTTTTTCGCTCCCACTCCGGTGGTGCGTCCGGGCGGGATTTTCATCATCCCGGCCCGTTGTGAAGAAGGTGCTGGTGATGGGGTTGGCGAGCAGCGTTTTCTGGCTGCCATGCGTGATGCCCCCAATGTACAATTCATTCTGGAAGACGCCCGGCTGAACGGTTATCCGCCCGGCCAACAAAGAGCTTTCGTAATGGCCAAAGTCCTTGAACAAACTGAAGTCATCATGGTTGGCAGCGAGTGCCCGGATCTGATCCGTGACTGCAAAATGATCGCTGCCGCGAGCATGCAGGAAGCGCTGGAATACGCTGCCCGCAAGTTGGGAGAAGACAGCCAGGTATTGATTGTGCCGCATGCGCTTCACACCCTGCCGGTCCTATAAAAACAAAGGTTTTGTGAGCCCCGAATGAAAAACTTTGATCAATTGGAAAAACCCGAAGAGACAAGCTATCTCAATTGTATTCGCTGCGGGTTATGCCTGGCAGTCTGCCCCACCTACCGGGAATATTTGAAGGAAACTGCTTCTCCACGGGGAAGGGTTGCCTTGACCCGCAAGGGCCTGGAAGGTGAGCTGGAGCTCACCCCCAACCTGGTGGAGCAAATGTACGGCTGTTTTGCCTGCATGGCCTGCAACGATCTTTGCCCGGTAGGGATCAAACCAGCCGATCTGGCTATGGAGATGCGCTCCATGCAGGAACAGCGCCGGCCATCTGGTTGGAAGAAGCCCCTTTTCGAAGGGCTGCTCCCCCACCCCGGGCGCATGGAAACTGCCACATTCCCCTTGCGCGTGTACCAGACTTTGGGACTGCGCAAGTTGTACTATGCGCTGGGCATTCGCAAGGTGATGCCCAAACAACTGCGCGATATGGAAGGTATGCTGCCCCACCTGCCCCAGCGGCCGCTGCGTCATGTGCTGCCGCAGACCACAGCGGCAAAAGGTGTCACCAAATACCGGGTTGGGTTCTTCCTGGGTTGTGTGCAAAGCCTGATGTTCGCCGAGGAAAGCGCAGCATCCGTGCGTGTGATGAGCCGTAACGGCTGCACGGTCGTCACCCCGCGTGAGGTCAAGTGCTGCGGGATGCCTGCCCATGGTTACGGGCGTATGGACCTGGTACGCGAAGCAGCCAGACATAACATTGCTGTCTTTGAAAAATACAATGTTGATGTGATTGTCACCGATTGTGCCACGTGCGGCTCTTCGCTCAAGGAGTACGCCAAATACCTGTCTGACGACCCGCAATGGGCGAAGCGCGCCGAAACATTCAGCAGCAAGGTGCGTGACATCAGCGAGTTTCTGGATGAAATTCCGCTGGAGAAACCCGCCGGGCGCATCGAAGCGCGTGTAACTTATCATGATCCCTGCCACCTGCGGCGCGGCCAAATGGTCTGGAAACAGCCGCGCAAGCTGCTTTCCATGATCGACGGGTTGGAGTTTGTCGAGCTGCCGGAAGCAGATTGGTGCTGCGGGTCTGCCGGCACCCAACTCATCACCCATTACAAAACATCCATCAAAGTCATGGACAAAAAGATGGATAACCTGGCAAGCACCCATGCAGAAGTGATTGCAACCGGCTGCCCGGGTTGCCAGATGCAATTGAACACCGGCATCAAACGGCGCGGCCTGAAGGTGCGCGTGGTGCATCCGGTTATGCTATTGGATGAAGCATACGAGGCAAAACATGGAACAGCCACTGATTGAAAAACTCGAAAAAGCGATTGGCAAGGTATATGTGCTGCATACCCCTGAAGACCTGGCCGTTTATGGTTATGACGGCACCTTTGTAGAAGGCAAACCGGATGTGGTTGTACTGCCGGCCAGCACGGAGGAGGTCAGCAAGATCGTGCGGATTGCATCCGAGACCCGCATACCGGTAGTGGCGCGCGGCATGGGCTCCGGCCTGGCTGCTGCTTCAGTACCGCTGCCCGCCGGCGGGATTGTGTTGTGTCTCACCCGTATGAACAAGATCCTTGAAATCGATACGGTCAATGCGACCGTACGGGCTGAAGCCGGTGTAGTGACAGCGGATTTACAGGCTGCGGTGGAAAAGCTGGATCTTTTCTACCCGCCCGATCCGTCCAGCATTCGCCATTCCACCATCGGCGGGAACATTGCCTGCAATGCCGGCGGGCCGCGCTGCCTGAAATACGGCGTGACCGGTGATTATGTGATGGGGCTCACCATTGTGCTGGCCGACGGACAGGTTCTGAAGACCGGCGGCAAACCCATCAAGGATGTCACCGGTTATGACCTGAACAGTTTGTTCACCGGCTCGGAAGGCACGCTGGGCATCATCACCGAGGCACTGCTGCGACTGGTTGCCCGGCCGCGCTTTGCCAAAACCGCCCTGGTTGAGTTCAATTCACTTGACGATGCTTCGCACACCGTCAACAACGTCCTGCGGGCAGGCATTGTTCCAGCATCACTGGAACTGATGGATCAGACTGCGATTGTGTGTATCGAGGAAGCCATGCACATGGGTCTGAATACCAGTGCAGCCGCTTCCATTATTATGGAAACCGATGGGGCCGACGAAGCCACCGTCCAGCGTGAGATCGAAGCCTGTGCCCGCATCTGCCGGGAAAGCGGTGCCGGTTCGGTGAAGCTGGCCCAAAACGAAACCGAGCGCGCCAACCTGTGGAAAGCCCGCCGCTCCATGTCCCCGTCGTTGGCCCGCAAGGCGCCCAATAAGTTAGGCGAAGACATCACCGTGCCGCGCAGCGCCATTCCACAGGTGGTGCAGCGTTTGCGCCAGATCAGCACAAAATACGAATTGCCCATCGTCATTTTTGGGCATGCCGGTGACGGGAATCTGCACCCCAACATTCTGTTTGACAAGCGGGATCCCGACCAGTGGGCTAAAGTGGAGAAGATGGTGGCTGAAATTTTCCAGGCGTCCCTCGATCTGGGCGGTACACTTTCCGGCGAGCATGGTGTGGGTGTGCTCAAACGGCCATACCTTGAGAAAGCGCTCGGCCCGGTTTCCATTGCTGTGCAGCGCAGCATTAAACAGTCACTGGATCCGTTGAATATTCTTAATCCGGGCAAGATATTTACATCGGATTAACGAGTTCGCTCACATAATGAAACACATAGGGTGCTGGCCGGTTGTCACCCTGAGTGAAACGAAGGGCCCGCCCAAGAGTGAATCCGGAAGGATACACGATCTGCAAAGTTATTTCCGGGCGGTTGTTGTGCACACCCTGACAAGGGCGTGGGCATATAGGGATAATTGTGCCATTGGCCCCTGGGCGGATGCTTCGCTATCGCTCAGCATGACAAGAATAGATAACTGTGTCGGAAGAGAGTATCCTTTTTTTACTGCCGCACCTAATCAAAACCGTTCATGGCAGCCACTCTCCAGGCTGCCATGAACACGAAATAAATATCAACCATTAAACTGGGGAAACGATCAGGGGTTCACCATTTTTTCCAGGTAATTAATCACAGCCTTCAACAACATGGTGTTGGTACGCCGCTGCTGCAAACCGGTGACACCACCACTGGCCTGCAGGGTGGCCATCGCCCCCAGGTCCATCGTACCGGCATCACCGCCCACCACTGCTCCGCCAGAGGGCATCTGACCACCACTAAAAGGCATGTTTCCGCCAGAAGGCATCTGCCCCCCACCGGAAGGTATGCTTCTATTAGAAGGTATTTCTCCACCTTCCGGCATTTGAGGCATTTCACCGGAATCCCGCAATGCCTGTATGGTGGCCTGTGCCTCCGGGTCCATCTCCCCCATGAAACCTCCGCCCATCTCGATACCCAAGGCACTCAGTTTTTCGTTAAGTGTTTCAGTCGTTAACTGCATATTCTCAATGGCCGCAATCTGCCCGGCGGTCATTTCGTCTTTGATTTGTTTTATCAAACCGGTAACCTCCGCCTCTGCAGCAGTCTGGCTGGATGAAACAGTGTTATAACCTTTCCAAAGCAGCAGCAAATTGGCTGCCTGCTCTGCATCCAGCGGATAATCGGTAGTCTCGAGCAGCATGGTTCCGGCCATGAGTTTCGTTGTTTCATCCAATTGACCTTCCACCGCAGTTGTACCCGTGGTTTGTTGATTTGCATTCGTGGTACTACTTCCGCATCCAGTTAAAACCAACATTCCTGTAACCAACAAGAAAATGAATGTCTTCTTCATCCCTTTCACTCCTGACAATCTTAAAAATGTAGCAAACCTGCTGTCCATTCTTTCCTTCCCGAACAAAAATTTTCTGATTATTTCCAGTTTTCACCGCCTTATTCATGCCGCAAAGCCTCGATGGGATCCAACCTGGCAGCCGTGTTGGCCGGAACAAAACCGAAGAAAATCCCAATCGCCGCAGCCGACCCAAATGCCAAGAACAGCGATGACGGTACTATCACGGTACGCATATCACCGGTTTGGCCAAATATCCATGCACCGCCTATGCCTGCCAAAACTCCCAGCAATCCCCCGATCAAACTGAGGATCAACGCCTCGGTGAGAAACTGCAAGCGGATATCATTGGGTGTTGCGCCCAGTGATTGCCGGATACCGATCTCGCGCGTCCGTTCGGTCACGCTAACCAGCATGATATTCATGATGCCGATGCCGCCGACCAGCAGCGAGACACCCGCCACCCAGCCCAACAGATTACGGAATGATTCGGTCGTCGAGGCCTGAGTGTCGATAATTTCCTGCTGTGTGCTGATTGAAATATCAGGGTTATCCAACGTGGTATCGTGCCGTTTTGCCATCAGAATATAAATTTGCGGCATCACACTGTCGATCATGTCTTTGTCTTCAACCTGAGCATAAATGGTACGAACTGAGTTACCGAAAATACGTTCCATCGGATTATCCGAAAAATACTTGGTGATTACACTGATCGGCACATACACGCGCGAGTCATAATCGGTGTTCCCCACGGTCCCTTTTTCTGCCATGACCCCCACCACCGAAAACTTGACAGTATCGATCAACACTTTCTGCCCGACCGGGTCAGTTGTACCAAAAAGCTCTTCAGCGACGCCGGCTCCCAGTACCACTACTTTGGCTGACTTGTCGGTTTCGGTTTCAGTAAAGAAACGGCCTTCCCCCACCGGAGCTTCCCGCACACTGGTAAAGTCCGGTGTCGTTCCGAGAACCACGATATCATCCAACGTTGTGTCGTTACCTTTCACGCTCTGGGTGGTGGAATTTTCAACCGAAACACCCACCACACCGCTGACCTCCTCGGCAATGGCTTCCGCATCATCCAGGGTCAGCCCGAAATTCCCGCCAAGGCCGCCACGGCCCATGGCGCTCATGTTGGAGGCGCTGAAATTGTTGGAGATGAAGAGCAGGTTTGCACCCAGACTGTTGATACTATCCGCAATAGTCGCTTCAGTTCCCGCAGAAACCGAAACCATCACGATCACCGCTGCAACGCCGATGATGACACCCAACATGGTGAGCATCGAACGCAGCTTGTTGCTGAAAATACTTTTCATAGCTACACGAATGACTTCACGCGGGTTCACAATGTCACCTCCGTGTGGTATCCATTAGATCGGTCCACTTCCACTTTCCCGTCCCGCAAGCTGATGATTCTTTCGGTGGTAGCAGCCACTGCCGAGTCATGCGTGACAATCACAATCGTGCGTCCGGTAGAATGTAAACGGTGCAACAAATCCATGATCTCGGTACCCGAACGAGTGTCCAGATTACCGGTTGGTTCATCAGCCAGAATGAGAACGGGGTCGTTAATCAGCGCCCGGGCAATGGCAACGCGCTGCTGCTGTCCGCCGGAGAGCTCCGCGGGCAAATGATGCATCCGATCCGGTAAACCCACCTCAACCAGTTTTTCTTCCGCTTTTTGAGCGCGTTCCTTCACTGCTGTTCTGTGGTCACGCTGATACAGCAGTGGAAGCGTCACATTTTCCAAAGCAGTAAAGCGGGGCAGCAAGTTATAGGATTGAAAGACAAAACCCAGCTTTTCATTGCGAATCTGCGCCAGCTTCTGACGGCTGTGATTGCTGACATCCATGCCATCCAGCAGATACTGGCCCTCCGTGGGGCGGTCCAAACAGCCCAAAATATTCATGAGGGTGCTTTTTCCCGATCCGGATGGGCCCATGATGCTGACAAACTCACCTTCCCGCACCTGCATATCCACACCATTCAACGCGTTGATCTGGATATCGCCCATACCGTAAGCTTTTTTAAGCCCTCTGGTATCGATAATTGTATTACTCATATTAATTTGTCTCCACGATGCCCGTGGTGACTACTTCGCCGGCCTGCAGGCCGCTGACGATTTCTGCGTAGGTGTAATCCATAATGCCAACCTCCACCTGACGCATGACTGGATCGCCATTTTCCATCACGAACACTGCATACTGCCCGTCGCCCAGGTCGCGCAGCGCTTCAACCGGCACCAAAACCACATTTTCTGCCCGGCTGCCAATCACTTCCACCGAAGCGCTTAGTCCGGTGGGCAGATCCTGTGGCTTGCTGTAACTATCCTCATCCAACGTGACTTCCGCGCTAACCACAGAGGAATTACCCTGGCTGGTTAAACCGGGGTACACCAATGTGACATGCCCGATAAAGGTTTGGTCCTCGAGTGCATCGAAGATGACTTCTACTTCATAACCAACGCCGATTGCATTGAGATCCGTTTCGTCCAGATAAATCTCCAGCTTTGCCGGTGTCAGTTGATCAATAGTGATAAACGCAGCACTGACCGTGTCCCCCTCATTGGCATCGATGGACATGACTGTACCGCCAAAGGGGGCAACAATCGTGGCTCCCTCCAAAGCCTTGTTTGCTATTTTGAGGTTATATTCAGCAGTAGCCACATCGGCCTCAGCCTGTGATACGTCATCCGGATCTGGACCATCGGACAGTTTTTCCAAATCATTTTGGGCTGTCAGCAAGGTCACCTGGGCTACCGCAACCGTCGCGTCCGCTTCGCCGATCTCGGTATCGCTGCGGGGCGTCATACAATACGAATAATTGGCCCACGCCGCTTCCAGATTGGATTCGGCTTCCTGTAATACAGATTCGGCCACCTTGTTGTCCTTGATGTTATCGTAATGATCGCGTGCTCTGACCCACTTGCCGTAATAATCCTCAACGATGTCATCATCGCAGCGCCCGTAATCCAGTTGGGCGCGGGCTTCCTTTGCATCATCCAGGGCGATCTGGGCTGTATAAACAGCAAGTTGTGCATCAGCGCGGTCCGCTTCAAGATTGTCGTATAAATCCTGTTGTGTATTTTTTGCGGTCTTCAATTCCAGCTCAGCGGTGGTAACTGCCAGTTCAAGTTCCTCCGTATCTCCCTGCCTGGCAAGTACATCGCCTTCCTCCACTTTGTCACCCACATTCACCAGAATTTCAGCTATCGTTCCGGCGCTATAAAATCCGACGGATGCTTCTTTTTGGGGAACCACTGTTCCCATGCCGTTTGCCGAGATCACCAGAGAGCCGATAAAAGCTGTGGCGGTCTGTACGGGTGTTTCGGTTGATTGGGCCTGAACAGAAGTGGCCTTGTAGTTATAGAACGCATAGGCTCCCGCTCCCAACAGGATTACGACGGCCAGGATTATCCAAAATCCTTTTTTCTTGAACATTTTCTACTCCTGAAATAATAAAATACTGATTGCTTACCAATATGAGGATAACAATCGTGTATTCAGAAGTTATTAAGAAGTCTTTGTATATTGGTTTGAGTTCTTTTATTCTTGCAACAACGGCAACTCGAGTGAAAAAGTGCTGCCTTCTCCTTCGACACTCTCAGCCCAAATTTTCCCCCCATGTGCCAGTACCAGGCTGCGGGCAATCGACAGCCCCAATCCGCTGCCGCCATTCTGGCGGGCACGCGCTCCATCAGACCGGTATAAACGCTCGAAGATATGAGGGATATCCTCCGCAGCAATACCCGTTCCGGTGTCCGTAATGGATACTCTTGCCTGCCCGCCCACGTGTTCCGATTTTGCCAGGATCGTACCCCCGGCAGCAGTGTATTGGAGCGCATTGGAAAGTAAATTCAAAAACACCTGCGAAAGGCGTTGTTCATCACCCAGAACCTGAAGATCAGCCTGCGTCAGGTCTTCGATGATCGTAACGCCTTTCTCTTTGGCCTGTCTCTCCATCCGTTTCACGTTGATGTGCAGCAGACCGTCTATATCAACCGGCTGAAAATCGAGCTTTAGTTCGCCGGCATCCGCCAGTGAGAGGATACGCAAGTCTTCAACCAGTTTTCGCAACGTGCCGACTTCCAGTTGCAGTCGCTGGATCGTTTCCGCATCAGGCTCGGTGATACCATCTTCGATGCTCTCCAGCTCAATCTGCAGGACGCTCAAGGGCGTACGCAGTTCATGAGCCACATCGGCCAGGCTGCGCCGCCGCAGCATTTCCTGGTCTTCGAGTTCGGCGGCCATGTGGTTGAAAGATTGTGTCATTTCACCCAATTCATCGTCGGTTGTGACGGGGATACGCTGTGAGTAATCACCTTCCGCCAGTTTGTGGGATGCCTGTGACAGCGCTTTTACAGGGCGTAATATCCCTACCGACAGCCATGCCCCGAAACCGATAGCCACCAGCATTGCGCCAATTCCACCCAGTAGAACAAACGTATTGACATTGTGTAAAAAAGCTTCCTGAAAAGTGTTCAGGATACCTGCACTGGATGCCGCAATCACCGTGCCGACAATCTCGTCTTCCACCCGGATTTGTACCCCCCCTACATCCATGTTTGCCAGCAATGTGTCGGCTGATCCGGCATCAGGGTTGCTGTCGTAGATAATCCCGCCGTTGGCATCCACCAGCAGCAAGCGTTCATCCCTGGGCGGCATAATATTGCCGGCCCCCGATGTCAATTCACCAGGAACCGCCCCTTGTGGAGGTTCCACATCGATTTGCCACTGAGATCCTCCGGATTGTATCAACATTCTATTGTTCGAGAATTGACGAAAATCAATCCACAGATTCTCCACCCCATCCCAACTGCCATTGGTGACGTAATACCAGCCAAAAATTTGGGCAGCCCGGCTGGCATACTCACGCCCGGATTGCAGCATCATACGATTGAACCATTGGTTAATGGTGGAACGGCCTACCAATGAAAATGATCCCACTGCTGAAACGATAATCAGCACAAAGCTCAGGATCAAACGGGTTCTCAAAGACGATTTCAAATTACTTCCGTTCCAAATCAGCCGTAAATCGATAGCCTGTCCCAAACACAGTCAGAATAATTTCCGGTTTGGCGGGATCTTTTTCGATTTTTTTCCTCAGGTTATGAATGTGAACATCGATGGTTCGCTCAGCCCCCTCGAAGGCTCCCAAACCGGCAGCATCCATTAACTGAAGACGCGAACAAGCTTTGTTGCGATGTTGAATAAAATGATAAAGCAGGTCATACTCAATCGGGGTGAGTGATTCTTCCTTGCCGTCCACCGATAAAAGGTGGGCCTGCGTATCGAAGATGACATTTTCAAACCGGTACACTTCGCTGGACGCGACAGACTCATTCGAAGAGCGGCGCAGCACAGCCCGTACGCGTGCGACCAGCTCGCGCGGGCTGAAGGGTTTGGTCACATAATCATCAGCGCCAAGCTCCAGCCCCACCAGCTTGTCACTCTCTTCCACGCGCGCCGTCAGCATAATGATGGGTACATTGGATTCCTGCCGTATTCTGCGGCATACATCCAGCCCATCCATTTCAGGCAGCATGAGATCCAAAACAATCAGGTCAGGGTTTTCGCGGCGTGCCAGGGAAAGCCCGCTCAAGCCGTCGTATGCCTCAACAACCGAAAACCCTGATCCTTCCAGATATTTGCGGATCCCCCGCACGATTTTTACTTCGTCATCCACGATTAATATTTTCATGTTTTTGATTGTATTCCCTCCATGCATATCCGTGCAAGTGATTGGCATGATCTCACCTTTAATATTTTATGTTCGACAAAGCAAGAATACCAAAAAGATGTTAAGATCCTGTTTATAAATTCTTTACAATTGATTGTGTCATATTTTTCTGATCGGCCTGATGGAACAAATCAAACAGATACATAGCCAAATACATTACAATATAGGCGCACATTTTTCAAGATTACTGTTCACTGCTCGCCTATCACAAATCAATAACTCATTCATCCATCCGAAAGGAACTATCCAATGCTTAATCATGCCAAAGCCATACAGGATCAAATCGTGCACTGGCGGCGAACCATCCACAAGAACCCCGAACTGGGTTTTGAAGAAACCCAAACAGCCAATCTTATTGCCGAAAACCTGCGCTCCTTTGGGCTTAAAGTGCAGACCGGTGTAGCCCGTACAGGTGTGCTGGGCATTCTGGGTGAAGGAAAACCGGCCATTGGGCTGCGCGCAGATATGGATGCCCTGCCCCTGCAGGAGGCAAATCAAACCGAATATACCTCACAGGTGCCCAACAAAATGCATGCCTGCGGTCATGACTCGCATGTTGCCATGCTGCTCGGCGCTGCCAAACTGTTGAGTGAGATGCCAGACCGTCCCCAGGGTGAGATTCGCTTCCTGTTCCAGCCCAGTGAGGAACGTTGGGACGCCGACGGGATCAGCGGCGGGAGCCTGATGGTCAAGGAAGGGCTGATCGACGGCCTGGATCATGTTTTTGCCATCCACATCAACAGCCTCATCCCACCAGGCAAAATTGTTTCAGGCACCGGTTATGTTATGGCGGCTCCCGACCAGTTCGTTGCAACCATCACCGGCAAAGGCACACATGGTGCATATCCACACATGGGCGTTGATCCGATCTTTGCCCTGGCGCAGGTAATCAACGCCATTCACGGCATCCGTGCACGCAGGATCAACCCGCTCAAACCCAGTGTCATTTCGATCGGTGCCGTCCACAGCGGCGATGCCAACAATATCATCCCCAACTCGGTCTTTTTCAATGGCACCATTCGCAGTTATGACGAAGAAATCCGCCAGCAGTTGCATGAGGAGCTGGAACGGGCCCTGGGTGTTGCCCGGGCACTGGGCTGCCAGACTGAACTGAAGATCGAAAGGGGTTACCCCGCCACATACAATGACCCCCAATTCACTGCCCAGGTTGAGCGCACAGCCAAATCGGTGCTGGGAGATGACTGTCTGTATCCGTTTGAACCCAGCATGGGCGGGGAAGATTTCAGTTATATGTCAAACGAAAAGCCCGGCACGCTTGTCTGGCTGGGAGCCAAACTTGATGGCGAACCCCGCCCGCATCACAACCCTTACTTTGACATCGATGAAAACGCCCTGCCGATGGGTACTGCATTGTATGCACAGGTGGCAGTGGACACACTGAAAAACAAATCCTGAATCGATCTGGATTGGGGAACCTGACTGGAGGGGGTAGAGTACGTGGAGGGAAAATCGCCAACGAATTCAGCCTGCATCCGCGAACGAACAATCGAGTAGATGTCAGACGAGAGAACGCTGGCTGAATTGACTTGTTGTGGAAACACGCTCCCAGGCGGCCTCCTCATTGTATTCCGGGTGCAACTGGGCGAAACACATCCCGTCATTGTCATGCCGAACACAGTGAGGCATCCGCCCAAGGATTGATTGGACAATTAACCCGTTATGCGCACATCCCCTTAGGCTGCTCGAAGAGATACATTAAACATAATATTTCATGTACTGGGTTTTGGCAGTGACCTCGGTATAACCAATGTTGGTGCGGAAACAAGTCAGCAAGTCACTTTCAAGATCGCCAAGGTCAATCCCGTTACTGTTATCCAGATCGATATCTTCTGAGAGCCGGTTTAGTCCATAGATGATGTGCAGACACGTGCCCCCGTAAAAATTCAGTTTTCTGTATACTGGGTGATTGTACAGAAAATCCAGTGTGTATGCTTGCAGAAATTCTTTAAGGATGATCCGCTTCGTTTCATTCGCCAGCAACGGATCTCTTTGGAAGAGAACATTTTGCATCGATTAGATTAATGTCGCCATATTGTTTTCCTTAGATTTTTCAATATCTGCTCCATCTTTCTGCTATTGCTCGATTCGACAAATTCTGAAAACTCAACCTTTTCATCTTCTGAAAACTCTTCCAGGTTCAGACGCAGGTCTTCAGCCAGGTTATAGCTGGAAAACCGGCCTTTTGCACTCCAGGGGCGTAGATAGAGGAAATCAAAAAGCGCTTTAGCAACTGCCGCCTGGGAAAAAGGAATTCCAAAATAATCCAGGATAGTAAATCCGTTGTAGAGATTCTCCTTGATATTGCGATATGTAAAGATTCCTAATTTATTATCAATCACGCGCGTATGCTTGAGGGTAACCGCCGAGATCGGATAAGTAACATCTGTGAGGATGGCATGTCTCTGCAGAATATATTCCAGCGAAACATACGACTGAGGGATTAGAATCGCGCTGGCCGCAGGTGCAAAATTCACATCTGCACAATGCAATTCATAAAAACGGCGTGTCATATAAACGCTCTTTTTTAGCTGATAGATGTGACCAGCCTTCATCCAACGGTAAAGCGCGGTACGAATCCCCTCCTGCCCTCTCTCCGGCGGTCGGGGAAAGAATTCAAAGAAAACCTGAATTCCATCAACTTATTACCGATTTATAAATAGTGTAGCATTTTTCCAATAAACGAGTTATTATAGATGTGTTATTTTATACGCCAAAAGCGTTTCGACAGGTTCTGCTCCATTACAGTTCCAATGCACATAAAGAGTAGAAAAATATTTTTCGTTTCAAGACGAAAAAGACAGGAGTAAATATTTATGAAGAAAATAGTGTTTCCGAGTCTCGTACTGGTTCTGATCCTTGGGCTGGCAGCCCCGGTGATGGCCCAAACAGAAATTACTTTTAATGGCACAGTTTTATCCATCGATACAGTTGGGGGCACGTTCGAGTTGCAGGTCTCGGAAAGCGAAACTTACACTGTTGTTCCACCCGCCGGTTTCGATCTGACGCTTCTAAGCGTTGGCGGCACGGCTCGTGTGATCGGATTTCTGACCGACACCACCATCACAGCCAGCCAGATCCTGCTGCCCACAGAATATGTCGGCACCGTTCTCTCCATTGATCTGGTTGCCGGTACCTTCACTTTTCAAACCAAAACCGGTACCATCTTTACCGTCACCCCACCGGAAAGGTTTGATCTGACATCGCTGGGCGTAGGAGATGTTATCATCCTGACAGGCCTGCAAGGAACCGATACCATCATCGCAACGAGTATACAGACTCTGTTCAATGGTGATGGCGAAGGCAATAAAGGCGGTAATTACTGCGAAAACCTGGATCAGGTACACCAGGTTGCGCAACGCCTGGCCGAGAGAAGCGGGCTTTACTATGAACAGATTATGAGCTGGTTCTGCGTGGATGGGCTGGGCTTTGGAGAAATTGCCAATGCCATCAAAGCCAACAAGAAGCTGGAAGGCAGCTCATCAGTTACTGAAATTCTGGCCATGAAAGAAGAACTGGGCGGTTGGGGTAAGGTCAAACAGGAACTGGGTCTGATCGGCAAAAACAAAAATACCCAGCCAGATGATGAACCCACCATTCAAAACGATAACGGGAATCACGGGAATGGCAAGGATAAGGACAAGAACAAAAACAAGTAAGTAAAGGGTAAGTAAATCAGGGGCTGTCTCAAAAGTTGACAGCCCCTTTTTATTTAATACAGCTTGACCTTCTGCACTCCCTTGGCAATTTCCAACTGCTCCCTGACGGCCTCTGGTGCAGTGCCTCCAAAAGCTGCGCGCCGGCTCAGCGACAGATCGATATCCAGTGCATCCAGTAACCGAAAATCAAAATTGGGCACCAGTGCCTGCCATTCAGTCAGCGGCAGCTCATTCAACAGCAGCCCCAATTCTTCCGCCTTGCGGACTGCCCGGCCAACCAGCGAATACGCTTCTCTGAACGGGATGCCTGTACTGACCAGGGCATCTGCCATATCGGTTGCCAGAGCTTGCGGGTCGATTGCCGCAAACATCTTCGACTTATGCACAACCAACGTGCTGATGCACCCGCTCATCACCTCCAGTGCTTTTTCCACGGTGTCGGCCGCTTCGAACACCGGCTGCTTGTCTTCCTGCAGATCCTTGTCATAAGCAGAAGGCAGTGCTTTCAATGTGGCGAGAAAACCGGCCAGCCGGCCGGTAAGTGTACCGCTTTTGCCGCGCACCAGTTCCAACGGGTCGGGGTTCTTCTTTTGCGGCATCAGACTCGATCCGGTGGAAAAATCATCTGCCAGGGTCATATACCCAAATTCGCGGGTTGAGTAGAGAATGAGCGCTTCTGCCATGCGGCTGGCATGCACGCCGATCATGGAACAGCAGAATAAAAATCCTGCCACAAAATCACGGTCAGAAACGGCATCCAGCGAGTTGGGCGACGGCTCACGGAAACCCAGCGCATCGCTCAACCGGAAACGGTCGATTTCTTCAAATCCGGTGCCTGCCAAAGCACCGCACCCCAACGGGCAAACCTCTGTTTCCTTATACAGGTTATGTAACCGGTGGCGGTCCCGCTGCAAAGCCCAGAAGTGTGACAGCCACCAATGGCTCAATAAAATCGGCTGTGCCTGCTGCAAGTGCGTGTAACCTGGCAGCACAGCTCCCCAATCCAATTCAGCCCGTTGAAGCAGCGTATCCTGTAAATTACATAACTGTGCATCAACACGCTGGATGGCCGCCATCACCCACAGACGGAAGTCGGTTGCCACCTGGTCGTTACGGCTGCGGCCGGTATGCAGCCTGCCGGCCACCGGCCCGATCATCTCGGTAAGCTGGCGTTCCACCGCGCTGTGAATATCCTCATCCCCCGCATCCACATCCAGTGTGCCGGCAGAAATCTGCGCCTTGATGTGTTCCAATCCGTCGATGATCTGTTTGGCATCCCGATCCTCCAGCAAACCTGCGTACTGCAGCGCTTCTGCCCAGGCAATGCTACCGCATACATCCACGGAACCCAGCCGGTGGTCAAACCCCAACGACCGGTTGAAGGATTCTGCTGAAGGGTTAAGTTTTCCGGTCAATCTTCCTTGCCAGAGTTTCATTTAACTAATCTCCATCGCCGCCGATTGGCATTTCATACTTTCTATTTTGACAGCACGTCTCTTGTTCAGGTTCCAGCGCCATCTTTTGAACTTTGGCATGAATTTTGGCAGGCAGGCCAAACAGACGGATGAAACCGGTCGAATCACTGTGATCAAAATCTGCCGAATGGCCAAAGGTAGCCACTTTTTCACTGTACAAACTTAAGGGGCTCTCACGCTTCATCACAATCAGGTTACCCTTGTACAGCTTCAAGGTGATTGAGCCGGTGACGCACTTCTGGGTACTCAGGAAGAAGGCGTCCATCGCTTCACGCAGCGGGCTGAACCATAATCCGTTGTACACCTGTTCGGCGTAATTCAGTGCCAGGCTTTCTTTTGTATGAGCAGTAGCCTTATCCAGTGTGATTGATTCAAGTTCGCGGTGGGCAAACATGAGGATTGTTCCGCCGGGGGTTTCATAAATACCATGACTCTTCATGCCAACGAGGCGATTTTCCACCAGGTCGATCTGACCAATAGCGTGTTTACCACCTAAAACATTCAACTTCTCAATCAGCTCGACGCCGCCCATGACAACGCCGTTCAAGGCCACCGGGTTGCCCTGTTCAAAGGCAATGGTAACGATTTCCGGTGCATCGGGTGCCTGTTCGGGGGTCACCGAAAGCTGGTACAGGTCATCCTGGGGAGCATTGGCCAGATTCTCCAATGGGCCGCCTTCATGCGAGATATGCCACAGGTTCTGATCACGGCTGTACAGCGAGGGGTTATTCTTGACCGGGAAGGGGATGTTGTGTTTCTCCAGGTAAGCCAGGGCATCTTCACGGGAGGTGATATCCCATTCGCGCCACGGGGCAATGACCTTGAGGGCCGGATTGAGGGCCATCACACCCACCTCAAAACGTACCTGGTCGTTGCCTTTACCGGTGCAGCCGTGGCAAATGGCGTCCGCGCCTTCCTGTTCGGCGATTTGCACCAGGTGTTTTACCACCACCGGGCGGGCAATGGAGGTGCCCAGCAGGTAGCGCTGTTCATACAATGCTCCGGAGTGCAGCATGGGGAAGATGTACTCGTTGACCAGCTCATCGCGCAGATCACCGATAATCAGCTTGCTGGCACCCGATTGCAAAGCACGGGCTTCAAGCCCCTCCAGTTCCTCCCCCTGCCCCACATTCGCACAGAAGCAGACCACCTCACAGCCATAGTTTTCCTTCAACCAGGGGATGATTGTGGAAGTATCCAATCCGCCCGAATACGCCAGAACCACCTTGTTGAACTTTGATTTTTGCATCTCGATCTCCTTTTGATCATAATTTTTAGATACCGGTTTGGAAAACAAAAAAGCCTTCCGTTCAGGAAGGCTTTTGGTTCACAAAAGTATTATGTGCTATCGCTGCCGCTGCTATTTACCCTGGAAACGATAAACGCACCTTCCTGAAGGGAGGAAAGTGCAGCTTCGTCGAGCGCGGTTCACAAGCGATACGAATTGGTGCATGATGCGTTACAGGATAACGCGAAATGGGCTGGATGTCAAGGAATTTGGATTGAATTTGGATTGAAATTTGGATTGGAAATTGGGATGTGGGCGCCAGCCGTCATGCCGTGCCCTATGTGAGTGCAGACAGCGATGGGAGATTAAGTCCTTTGTATGCGGTGGATGTTCTTTTCGTGTCTTTCGTTCATTTTGTGTGTTTCATGGTTGATGATTTGAAAGCGGAATACGTCTATTTCAGGTAAAATCATCTCACTTTTTTATTTCATGGTTGATGCGGAGTCATATATGAAACAATATCTCGTTGAGCAGGTGGATTCCTTATTCACCACATGGAACCGCCCGGATTCACCCGGTTGCGTGCTGGGGTTGATCCAGGATGGTGAGTTGATCTACAGCCGGGGTTACGGGATGGCCAACCTGGAATATGACATCCCCATTACCCCATCGACCATCTTTTATCTGGCTTCCAATTCCAAGCAGTTTACAGCAGCCTGTATTGTATTGCTGGCTCAAAAAGGGCTGATCTCATTGCAGGATGACATTCACAAGTATTTCCCTGAGATGTATGCCTATGCGCAGCCCATCAAGGTGGAACACCTGCTTTATCACACCAGCGGGCTGCGTGAACACGGTGTCCTTAGCAACCTGGCCGGCCTGTGCCCACTCGATTACTGTACAGCCGATTCGGTGGCAATGATCTGCCGCCAGAAGGGTGTCAACTATCCGGCGGGTGAAACCTGGCTCTACAACAATGCGGGGTATGTTCTCCAGTCGGAGATTGTGCAGCGCGTAACCGGCCAGGCCCTGCCACTGTTCGTCCAGGAAAACATCTTCAACCCGTTGGGCATGAAAGATACGATTTTTGGTGATGACTGCACCCGAATTATCAAAAACCGTGCCGCCAGCTACGAGCCGGACGGTCACGGTGGTTTCCGTTGCCTGTTGATGACCAATAACGTTCTGGGGTCCGCCGGCGTCATGACAACTGTGGAAGATCTTTATCAGTGGGATCAAAACTTTTACAACCCTAAAGTGGGCGGCGAGGTTTTCATTCAGCAAATGTTAATCACGGGAAAGCTCAATGACGGCCGGGATGTTGGTTATAGTGCCGGGCAGGTGCACTCCGAGGTTTGCGGACAAAAGGCCATCTCGCATAGCGGTGTTGAGTTCGGTTATCGCTCGATCGTGATGCGTTTCCCGGAAAAGCATTTTTCCATCATCTGTCTGGCCAACCTGGCAACCTTTACCCCGGCCGTGATCGCCGAAGAAATCGCCAAAATTTTCCTGACCGGGAAGGCTGCTGGTCAGGCCGTCGATCAAACCCCCACATTTATCAGCCCACCAAAGTCAAAGCCCAACCCCGCGCCGGTGGTTCCCGTTTCAGCAAAAAATGAGATTGCCGGGTTTTATTTTGATGCACAGAGCGGTGCGTTCGTCGAGTTATCCCACCAGGGAGAACAATACTTTGCTGAAGCAATGGATGAAACCATTCCAGTAACCTTGACGAAGCATGAGTGCTCACCTGAAAAAGAAACCCTCACCCTTGAATTCAACGATCCAGCCTCAGCGGTGACCCTAAAAATTGAGCTGATGCGAACAAAAGATGACTGGAGTATGCAAGCTGAAATCATGCAATGCAAGTTACCTGTTCTTCGGCAAACAGAAATCGCCAAACCCACCCGAACCTCTTTGAACGAATATGTCGGTACTTACTATAGCGCTGAGCTGAAAGCGCTATACGAAATCACAGAAAATGACGGGCTATTGGCGCTGGTCAATCTTACCGGCCTGCGGGGGAATCTGAAATGTGGGCCTGCCGACCTGTTCACTATAAACGGGAACTCGCTTCAGTTTACTCGCGATCCCAACGGTCAGGTGAATGGCTTTAAACTGTGGAATCTTTTTGCCAGAGGTCTTGAATTTGTACGATTCATTCATGTGTAAATTTCGATAAACAGGTTGTTATTAACTCGCAGAATTGATCGATTGGTCTATATCACAAGGGAATTGTTAATATTGTCCTTAATAGTATCGATAAAAGCAAGCATATTTTCACCAGACGTTTTCGTTTCTACCATTATGTAGCCAAGCTCAAAAGTAGGTATGGCTTCAGATTTTATTGCAATGAGATTGTATTTGTCCATAATACTTTTGCTTGGCAGATGGCTGCTTGTAAAACTTAGAGGCATGGCAGATAAAAGCTCGAAAACCATTTCGTAATCGTATAGCATGATAGATTTTTTATGGCTAAAATATGTGGGGTCATACAGGCGATATTCCGAAATATAGTTAAAGGGCTCGATCTCTTCATCTCCGAAATAAATGTACGTTTCATGTTGCAGATCTTCAAAGTTTATCTTTTTGTTTGTTGCCAGAGGGTTGTTTTTGTTTAAAATAAAAAATATGGGTATTTCACCTATGCTATGATATTGCAAGCCCATTTGAAACAACTGCGAACACCAATGGCTCTTTTGAGACGGGGGAATGAGCAATATGCCAAGATCAAATTGTCTGTTTATAACATCGTCGATTACCTCATAAACTTCGCGAGTTTTAAATTTGAGTGATACATTCATCCTTTCTTCAAGCAGAAGGCTGGTCTTCAAAAATGCTTCACGGACATAGGTATTGCAAATAGAGGAAACATATAAGCGCGCATAATCATGGGGCTCTTTTTTGTATTGCACTTTCAAATCCTCAAACATAGAAACAATATGCTTGCATCGCTCAATAAATGCTATACCCTCGCGTGACGGTACTACACCCTTATTGGTACGTGTGAAAATCTGTATTTGAAGCTCTGCTTCAAGTTCTTTTATGGCAAGGCTAAGGCTTGGCTGAGAAATGAACAATGCCTTTGCAGCCTTCCTTAGTGAACCGTGCTTTTTTATTTCAAGAACGTAGATAAGCTGTTGTATAGTCATGTATCGCCCGCCTTTTCTTATAAAATAACAGTAATCTGTAGCCTTGTCAATATTCGTTATAGCTTATTTCTATCACTGATATAGAAAAGGGGTATAGGATAGAAGAGTCCGTTTTATTGATTAGTATGCTATTTTTAATAAACGTTATTAATCCACCGAAAATAAATTTGTTGAAAAAAATCAACAAAAGGGAAATATGAGATATGTCAAAAATATTTGATTATGATTTTGCAGGTGCAAAAATAACTGTCTACAATAATTGCGCTCTGTATGAGCACCCCGAAATTGATGACTGCTATCCTGTGCTGCTACTTCAAGGTACAGCCTACGAAAAAGGCTTTGCTTACGGCAAGCTAATGACCGAACGCATTACAAAAATGGTAAGCCGCCTATGCACATTTTTCTATGCTCAATACGGCGGCTGGATACCCGATGGCAAATCCACGCCAACTAAAGAGCAGATTTACGAGGGCAAAAAACCAATAGTATTGCAGACTTATCGTGATTTAGTACCTGCCATGATAAAGGAAACAAAGTTCTGGGAGGAGCTAAAGGGCCTTTACGACGGATTAAAGGACAATAACTCATCCGTAGATTTTGACGATTTATTGGTCATTAACACCTCACCTGAGAGCTACGCGCGTACTCAGGGCTGTAGCAATTTTGCAGTCTGGGATAGCAGTAGCAAGGACGGCAGCTTATATCACGGCGTCAATCTTGACTACGGAACATTGGCAGATTTGCCTAAAAATATGACTGCAATAGTTGAAAAAAATGACGAGGGTCATAGCTATCTGGCTGTTACATATATAGGCTGCATGTTCCCTGCTTCATTTGTCAATGCGGGAAAAATAAGCTATGGTGAACTGACAGCCAGCACAATTTTGAGCGCATGGCCACAACTGCCGCATTATTGGCAGGCCAAAAAGATAGCTGTCGAAGCCGGTTCCGTAGAGGATGCCCATGAAATTATGAAAAAAACAGGAGGTACAACAGGCTTTATGAATTTGGTAGCTCAGGCAAACGGCAAGAATTACGCCGCTGTAATTGAAGCCGCTGCAGATTTAGTCGGCATACGCCGCCCTGTAAAGGACTATCCTGATACGATTTACGATACAAACTATATGACAGGCTATCCGGGACTCGAGGGCTATGAGGGACCCAATTTAGTAAAACCTCAAATTGAGTACTTCAATACACAAAAAGCCGCTCTTAAAAGAATCTGCAACAGAGATAGCATAAGCTGGGGTGATGTGGATACTGTTGAAAAATGGAGAAGCATACTGAACTGCGAAAGATATGCTTCATACGATAAGCAAATTAAAGAAAGTTATGGGCAAATTGATTTGCGGAAAGCAATAGAAATCCAAAGCACAGATCCGCTTTGCTTTAGGGGTGAAAAGCAGTATGAGAAGATACTTCATGCTCCCGAATTTGAGCAGCTATATGGAATAAGGTCTGAAATAAGGCACAGAAACACCATGAGAAGCCTGTACACCTGTGTGTTTAAGCCCGAGAATGGCGACATGTGGCTTGCAAACGGCAAAGAACCTGCCCAGGACGGTGATTTTTACAGAGTGAATCTTTACGAATGCTTAATGCTTTTAAGCGCTCTGTAAAGAAGCTATATAAATAAACTTGTTAAGGAGGGATAATCAATGAATGCAGTTGAAAGCAAAATTACAGGCAATAAACTCCCGTTAAGAGAAGTATTGGGCTATATTTTCGGACGATCTTTCTTTTCAACAATCAACAATACCGTCATACCAGTCTACTTGTTGTACTTTTTCACCAACGTATTCGGCTTAAATATTGCCGTTGCAGGCGCCTTGATGGCAACAATAAAAATCGTTGAGGCTGTGGCACAGATTTTAACATCCTACATAATAGATCACACTCACACAAAGTGGGGTCAGGCAAAGCCTTATATTTTAGCCGCAGGTGTGCCAGTAGGTGTATTAACCTTTTTGCTGTTTAGCGTTCCAAATCTTCAAGCCGACCAAAAAGTTTTATATGCCTATGTTGTATATATTGGTTATGCAATAGCCGCAGCGCTTTATGGAAGCGCAAACGCGTTAATGGTCGTGCGCATGACTCGTGATGATCAAGAACGCAATAAAACCGCATCGTTGTACGGAATTATTTTCGGAATAGCTTCCTTCGTTGTAACGGTTTGGTTCATGCCTATAGTTGCTTTTTTGGGCGGTGGAGAAGTTACTGTAGGATTTAGCATATTCTCGGGAATTTTAGGCGCATTTATTGCTATTGGCAGTATTTTGACCTTTTTTATGGCAAAGGAAAGGGTTAAAATTGAGCCTCATAAAATCAATTTCATTGAAGAAATGAAGGTTCTTGCTAAAAACAAATGGGGCCTGTTCTTTATTTTAAACTCGGTGCTATATTCTACCGCAATCAATGTCGTGGCAGCTGTTTCTGTTTATGCGGTTTATTACCTCATAGCTGATCCCAGCAAAATTATGATAATTTATGCGGCGGTACTCATTGCATACCCCATTATGTCTGCATTATATATACCGATACTTAAAAAGATTTCCAAAATTCAATTAATGCTGATACTATCAATATTTTCATTAATAGCGGTATCGTTTAGATATATGCTGCCGACAAACGTAATACTTTGTATCGTAGGCGCATTTGCAATGGCTTGCATGGATAATACATTTATGGTTCAGGGCAACATCATGGTAACAGAAACCATTGATGAAATAGAACTGAAATACAATCGCAGAAACGATGCTTTTACCTTTAGCCTTAATGGGTTATTTGGAAGGTTGGCGTATGCAGCTCTGCTTGTTGTCTCTACAAATCACCTGCAAAGTGCAGGCTTTGACGCGAATGCTGCAACCCAGTCCGCTACGGCATTTGAAGCCATTCGATTATGGTTTAATGTCCCTCTCATCATTACATCAGTAACAACTGTAATAGGCATGTTTATTATGAGAAAATTCGCCAAGGGCTATCCCGTAATTCATACCCAATTGGAACAAAAGAGATTAAAGGAACAAGCTGAATTAAACGGGTAATAAGAATCAAAATATAGTAAATAAAAAATAAGATAGTGAAATTGAGGGATTTCACTATCTTATTTTTTCATAAAAGAAAGCTTTCACAACCCGTTTGCGATGGTAAACAGGTCATGCTCTCCAATCGGCTTTTATATCAACAAATCAGATCAAGCCGGCTTTATCCTTTGCCCAATTCGGTTGTATCGGCTGCACCCTCGAACTGGCTGTTGTAAAGTTGGGCATAAAAGCCACCTTTGGCCAGCAATTCTTCCTGGTTGCCCTGTTCGACGATATCGCCATCGCGCATGACCAGGATCAGATCCGCATTACGGATCGTTGAAAGCCGGTGGGCGATGATAAAAGTGGTCCGGCCAGCCATCAGGTTGTTTAAAGCTTCCTGGATCAGCACCTCGGTACGGGTATCCACCGAGCTGGTCGCTTCATCCAGAATCAATATACGCGGATTACTCAACACAGCCCGGGCGATGGTCAACAACTGCATCTGTCCCTGGGAGATGTTGGTGGTTTCTTCATTGAGCATGGTCTGGTAGCCCTGCGGCAGAGTGTGGATATAATGATCCACCCGGGCGGTTCTGGCGGCCGCGATGACCTCCTCATCAGTTGCATCCGGCCGGCCATACCGGATATTTTCCATAATAGTACCGTTGTACAACCAGGCGTCCTGCAGCACCATGCCAAACTTGTCGCGCAGATCATGACGGGATAAATCTCGGATATTATTTCCATCCACCCGAATTTCTCCGCTGTTTACATCGTAAAATCGCATTAACAGCTTCACCATGGTAGTTTTACCCGCACCAGTTGGGCCAACAATGGCAATCTTCTGGCCTGGCTGGATCATGGCGCAAAAATCGTTGATGACGATCTTGTCCGGGTTGTACCCGAAATGAACATTATCAAACTCTACGGCACCTTTTACATTTTCCCATTTCACCGGTTCCATGGCATCGGCAGGTTCTTCCGCTTCCTCCAGGAAAGCAAAAACCCGCTCGGCTGCTGCCGCCGTCTGTTGAAGCGTATTGGATGTATTGGCCAGTTGTGTGATCGGCTGCGTGAACGAGCGAACATACTGAATGAAGGCCTGGATATCCCCTACCGAGATTGTGCCGCGGATTGTCAGCCAGCCGCCCAGGATAGCTACCAATACATAACCCAGGTTGCCGATTAAATTCGTAGCGGGTTGCATCAACCCCGACAAGAATTGTGATTTCCAGGCTGCCTCATACAAGGTGTTGTTATACTCGTCAAATTGCTCGACGCTCTTCTGCTCACCGTTGAAGGCTTTCACTACTAGGTGACCACCATACATCTCTTCCACGTGACCATTGACGTGACCCAGGTATTCCTGCTGCTGTTGAAAATATTTTTGGGACTTCCTTACAATCAATGTGACCGCCACCAGTGAAAGCGGGATTACAATCAGGGACACCAGCGTCATCAGCCAACTGATCGACAACATCATCGCCAGCACACCCACCATTGTCACCGCCGATGTGATAATCTGCGTGATGCTCTGGCTGAGTGTTTGGTTGACAGTATCGACGTCATTGGTGATGCGTGACAATACTTCGCCATGCGTGATGCTGTCATAATACTTCAGTGGCAGGCGGTTGATCTTTTCTGAAATATCTTTACGCAGTCGATAAGAAATATTGGTCGAAACGTTTGCCATAATCCAGCCCTGGGCAAAGGAAAAAACTGCCGAGAGCAGGTAAAGGCCCAGCACGGACAGCAGAATATTGCCGATATACGCAAAATCAATCGAACCGCTGCCGGAAATTTGCGACACAACGCCCTCATAAAGGCGCGTGGTGGCTTTTCCCAGTATCTTGGGGCCTACGATACTGGCTACGGTCGAAGCAATGGCAAAAATTATCACAGCAATCAGCGCCACTCGATACGGTTTCAGGTAGCGCAGCAGCTTGCCCATGGTGCCTTTAAAATCTTTGGCTTTTTCCCCCTTCATCATGCCCCTGGGTCCTGGGCCAAAACCAGGCCCTCCGTGGGCGGGTGGCCTTCTACCTGATCCGTTTCCCGACCCTGGAGTGCGTATTTGTACGGTCATAATAATTCCTCCAGACTGAGCTGCGACATGGCAATCTCTTTATAAGTCGGGCAGTTTTCCATGAGTTCAGCGTGGCTGCCCTTGCCCACAATTTTTCCTTCTTCCAGAACAATAATCTGCTCAGCGTTTTTAATGGTGGAAACCCGCTGTGTGACGATCAGGATTGTACTGGAAGCCGCGTCTTGCTTAAGCGCTTTGCGCAGGGCTGCATCGGTCTTGAAATCCAGTGCCGAGAAGCTGTCATCAAAAATATAGATCGGTGGTTGTTTCACCAGCGCCCGCGCGATGGACAGCCGCTGCTTTTGACCACCGGACACATTAGTGCCCCCCTGAGCGATCTCCGCGGCCAGGCCTTCCGGATTGGAGAAAATAAACTCGGTGGCCTGGGCGGTTTCTGCGGCAGCTTTCAGCCGGTCGGCATCTGCATTTTCATCACCGTATCTGAGATTGGATTCGATGGTGCCGGAAAAGAGCACTCCCTTTTGGGGGACAAATCCGATTCGATCCCGTAATTCATTTTGAGATACGTCACGAATGTCAATCCCGTCGATCAGGATTTGTCCATCGGTCACATCAAAGAAACGCGGCACCAGATTGACAATTGTTGATTTACCCGAACCGGTCGAGCCGATAAAAGCAGTGGTCTGACCGGGCTGGGATGTAAAGCTGATGTCATGCAGAACATCACTTTCGGCGTCCGGGTATCTGAAACTTACATTTCGGAATTCAACCGAAGCACGGAAAGGCTCTCCAAAATGTTTTGGATCCTGCGGGTCGCGAATGACCGGTTTTGTCTCCAAAACGTCGGCGATCCGGTCGGCAGAAACAGATGCACGCGGGAGAATAATGAACATGAAAGACAGCATCATAAAAGAAAATATGATCTGCATGGCGTATTGCATGAATGCCATCATGTCGCCCACCTGCATACTGGCCTGTGCCACCTGGTGCGCGCCCACCCACATGATCGCCAGCGTCAGTCCATTCATGATCATCATCATCATGGGTGACATTAACGTCATCACACGGTTGATATACAAACTCAAGGCGGTCAGGTCTGAATTGGCCTTGTCAAAACGATCTTCTTCGAACTTCTGCATATTGAAGGCGCGGATCACCATCATCCCTGAAAGGCTTTCACGGGCAACCAGGTTGAGCTTGTCGATCAGTTTCTGCATGATCTTGAACTTAGGCAATGCGAGGGAGAAGACCAGCATGATCATCCCGATCAGCAACACCACGGCAATCGCAATGAGGTACCACATCGAAGCGCTTTTGCTTAAGGCGCGGATTACGCCTCCCACACCCATAATGGGTGCGAAAAAGACCATCCTCATCATCATCATAACCAGCATCTGGATTTGAGTGATATCGTTGGTGGTTCGTGTGATGAGTGATGCCGTGGAAAATTGGTTGAATTCTGCACTGGAAAAGCTCTCAACCTTTTTGAAAACATCCCGCCGTATATCCCGGGCAGATCCTGAGGAAGTGCGCCCCGAAAAATAGCTCACCACCACTGAACACACTACAGACCCCAGGGAGATGAGCAACATCCACCCGCCCATGCGTACGATGTAGTTGGTTTGCAGTGTGCCTGTGTTCATACCCAACGCATCATACTCCGCCCGAACCGCCTCGACAGCCGCCTGGGTCACCATGCTTTCGCCCATGGAGGTGAACTTCTCATCCATCGCGACGGCCATCTGCTGTAGTTGCGCTGCTGGGAGCTTTTCCAATAGCCCGAACAAATCAGCGCCAGCCGGAATGGTCGATAAATCAAAGCCGGTAATCGTACCCAATTCTGTGGCTGCTGACGGATCTTTCATGAGCTTCTCAATCGTCGATACTGCCAGAAATGCCCTGCCCATGACCGGGTTCAAGCGATCATGTGTTTCTTCATCCACATCATTCAGGATGTAAACGGCTTCCGTCGTCAGTGCCGGGTACTCATCAAGATAGGCTTCAGCTTGCGTTGTTCCCGGTTGTACCAGTGTATAGTTTGCCAGTACGTCAGTTTTTTCCTGTTCGCTCATAAAGAGCACCAGTTGATCGGCCTTGCTTTGTCGCAGAGCCTGGGGTACGGCACTCTCCACTCCGCCCTGTTGAATACCCACATTGACGATCTTCGACAGATAATCCGGCAGCGCCAGGTCAAAATTAGCCTGGGCGAACAGCATGGCTATCGTCACCACGATCATCAGTGTGTAAGGTTTCAAGTACTTGATCAATCGCAGCATACTCGAGATTTCCTCTTTTCTTCATTGAAATTATCCATATTGGTGACCTTATTAATCAAAATATTCATTCCTTCCGCTGCTTTTTGTGTTTCCTCCGCGCTCAAACTGGCAGCCAGATTTGAAAACCATTGCTGACGGACATACAGGCCTTCGCTCACCATCTGGCGGCCTTTTTCTGTCAGCTCGATGACTTTTGCGCGCCGGTCATGGGCCGCCTCAGTTCGGTGTATCAGCCCCTGCTGCACCAGCCGTTCCAGCATCTGGCTGACAGCCGCATTGCTGATACCGAGCTCCTCACTCATTTCAGAAACACCGCTGGTTCCATCGCGTTGAAGGCGGGTTAAGGTTCCCATTTGCGACATCGAGAGATTGTTCTGCCGTGCAAAAGTGAGGATGCTTTGCATGGAGTTACTCATGAAAACATCCTCCCATTTTTGCAATAAAATAACCAGTGTGTCTTGTTTCATTTGTTAAGTTCCTTAATATATTAAGTTTACTTAATTAACAAGCTGCGATTATATGCAAAACCGGTTATTGCGTCAAGGGTAAAAAAGAGATAAATCCTGGGTGAAAATGGGATAATTATGCAATTGGCGCTTGGGCGAATGTTTCGCCGGTTATTTTTTAACCGCCTCAATCAGGTAAAGACGGGCAGTAAAAACCAGCTCGCCCTCCTCTTGCAGCCTGTCTTCCAGCTTCAATAGATAGTCCAGGTGCGTCTGCACGGTAAACCCCGGCACCGTCCAGGGAATGGCTTTTAGATAATAAACCACTGCCCCAACATCGGTAAACTCCAGCCTGCCTTTCCATTCCTGTGCATTTTCAATCTTCAGTCCGGCAGCTTCCAGGCGCGGGATGTAATGTTCCGGTGTGGAATCCTCCCACATATAACGGACTCCAAAAGCTGCAGCCAGGTCTTCAGCCCATAAACCATGCACCTGCTCGGTAAAAAAGACACCTTTGGGAGAAAGGATACGTCCCACTTCAGCGCTGTTAAAACTGGAATGGCGATTGATGACCAGATCAAATTCACCATCTGAAAAAGGCATCAGGTTTTCCTCAGAAAGATTGGCATCGGTCACCCGCACACCATGTGGCTCCAGCCTTTCCCTGGCCAAGCGGTAATTGGGGGGATAATCCTCGGTCACAGTGACCTTTTTGGGCCAATACTCTTGCATGGTCAGCAAACGTTCTCCGCCACCGGTGCCCATGTCCAGCAGTGCCCATGAACAGCGCAGTAGTTCGACTGCGCGTGTTTCATAAGACCAGGGAGCTTTTTCCTCCAGCATTCTCCCATCCAGGTGCGAGAAATTCCATCCAATGAAAGGTTCCGCTTCCTCCCGTTTCCAAAACTCAATCAATTCTTTTTTGTACAAAGCAACTCCTCCTTCCGTGTAACGTTGATACTCTGAAGAGAAGGTTCCAAATCACCGTCAACGGTCATACGGTCGCGAGTCAGCAGGTTTTTCATCCATTCCATTGGCCGTTTTATTCGGCTATGTTCAATGCGATTTCCACCATCTGCATAAATTTCTTCTGCCGCTCTTCGGAGGATGCTTCCTCACCGGTGAGCGGATTATCGCTGACAGTCAGGATGGAAAGCGCATCAATCTTGTATTTTGCAGCCAGCGTGTACAACCCGGCGGTTTCCATCTCAGCGGCGAGAATCCCGTAATCAGCCCATATCTTCCACCAGTTCGGGTCATCGCCGTAGAATGTATCAGAGGATAATACCGGCCCTACCATAACCCGGGCATTGCGTCGCAAGGCTGCCTGGTAGGCCTTCAATAAAAGTGGGAAACTGGCTGTGGGAGCATAATCCATCCCGCCAAAACGCAGTTTGTTGATTTGCGAATCGGTGGATGTCGCCATTGCCAATACAATATCACCGATCTTCATTTGCGGCTGCATCCCGCCGCATGTGCCGACACGAATCACCGATTTGACATGGTATTCGGTGACCAGTTCAGTCACATAGATGGATATGCTCGGGATGCCCATTCCGGAACCCATCACCGAGATACGCTTCCCGCCATACATTCCGGTAAACCCCAGCATGCCGCGCACTTCATTGAAGCAAACGGCATCATCCAGAAAGGTTTCAGCGATGTGTTTAGCCCGCAGCGGATCGCCGGGCATCAGAACAGTTGGGGCGATCTGCCCCGCTTTCGCGCCAATATGTATGCTCATCTTCCACCTCTTTCATATTATAACTACTAAAGCCAACGTCTGGCAGCACGGTGCTCCAGGATCATGTCGGTTGATTCTGTTGGATTTTCCATTTTTTGTAAAACGGAAGAGTTTTTTATCTCGGGCGAAGCATCTGATGGGCAAGCTCTTCATCGAATATCCTGGACACCACTGTGATGGATGTACAACATCCTCTCTGCGCAGATGCTTGCGTCCCTACCATCTTTCGTGTTTTTGTGACTATTGCAGCTTTGGCATGTTCATAAAACAAACACATCCACCGCCATCTACACCAGCTCCTTGCGGATGCGGGCGCTTAAAAAGTCCAGTATCCACACCACAATAATGATCGCATACAGGGCAGTACCGGCTTTTGCGTATTCCAGCGAGTTGATCCGCTGGGAGAGATAATACCCGATGCCGCCGCCGCCCACAAAACCGATGATGGTGGAGATACGTACGTTGATATCCCAATGGTAAATGGCAAATGACAAAAAATCAGGGATGATCTGTGGGATGACCGCATAGAAAATCACCTGCCCCCAGTTGGCACCCGTCGCGCGCAGCGCCTCGATCGGCCCGCTGTCGATGCCTTCCACCGATTCGGAGAACATTTTCCCCAGTGAGGCGGTGGTCACAAATACCAGGGCAAGAATTCCTGCCAAGGGCGTGCCATAACCGACAATCAAGGCAAAAATGGTGGCCAGCACCAGCGGCTCATAGGAACGGATCAGGTTGAGCAGCGCCCGGACGATATAATACACACCGGTTCCGATTGGCCCGTGGCGGGTGATATTGCTGGCAGCCATGAAACCAAGCGGGATGGCAAAAATGGTACCGATGGTGGTTGCCAGGAGGGCCATGAAGATGGTCACCACCATGGCGTCCACCACATCGTTCACCGTATCGGTGAACACAAGATGGGTACTTTTTGTGCTTACATCGGCCCGCAGCTTTACGGGCACGCCGTCTGTTGTTTTCAGGATGGGTCGTATCTCGATTTCCTTTGAAAATTCGCCATTTGAATCCGTCGTGAAGCGGCCGGCATTCAAACTATTGCCGTCCGGAAACACCCACAACAGGTCTACGACCGTATTGGCCTCCAACTCAACACCGTGGACATCAAAGGCCTGCCCGGGGTCACCGCAGGCAATATCCATTTCAATACGCGGGCCGCTGGTTTGCTGCACAGCCTCAGCAGCAGCGCCACAGGGTACGGGAAAATCATATTCGTAAGTAGTTGTACCTGAGGAACGGGTAAAAATATCTGCCGCGAAGAATTCCCCCAGTATTTTCCCTGCTTTGGGTGCCGAGACGACCAGTTTTAGCGGGTCGAATTGGGTGATTTTCAGACTGACAGCATAAACCACAATCAGTGCAATGATGATCAGTGTGAAGCGCACGGGTTTAAGATATTTTCCAAGTGATTTCATGGCTATCTGATCTTTTCCCGCAGGCGTGCGCTAAAGAAATCGAGGATGATGACCACCAGGGCAATGGCGATGAAAGCGCTAGACAGGGAGCGGTAATCTCCAAGCAAAATCCATTGATACAGGTAGAAACCAATTCCGCCGCCGCCCACAAAACCGATAATTGTGGAAGAGCGTACATTGATGTCCCAACGGTAGATGGTCAGGGCCGTAAAGGATGGAATGATCTGGGGGATCACCGCATAACGAACCACCTGAACCCAATTGGCGCCGGTTGCCCGCACGGCCTCGATGGGGCCGGGGTTGATTCCCTCGATCACTTCCGAATACAGCTTGCCCAATGCAGCGATGGTGTGAACCGTGATCGCCAACATACCGGGGAACGGGCCGAGACCCACGATCACCACAAAGATGATGGCCAGAATGAGCGCCTCGATGGAGCGGAAGAAGTTGAGGAGGGTGCGCACAATATAGTAAATCGCCATGGTAAACGGGTTACTGCCCATCAGGTTGCGGGCAGCCAGAAAACTGATCGGCAGAGCCAGAATTGCGCCCAGTGTGGTCGCAACCAGAGCCAGAGCGATGGTTTCATAGATACCCTGCAGCAGGTAACCGCCGGTTTTGGTCAGTTGAATGCCCTTGATTTGGCGTCTCTGCTCCACGGTGGGCTGGTGCAGGGTGGGTGATGTGGGATCGGTTGAATTGGTCAACGCGCGGGGAGGAACAGCAACAAGGAACGTCACTTTCCCCTCAGAATCGGTCACCGATTCCCACTTGCCGGATTGGGCGGAGATGGTGTCAATCCAGTACAGCGTGACGGGATAATCGGGCCAAAGCCCTTCGGCGCTGATGGCAAGATATTCATTCACATTTGCGCAGGAGGGTGCAATGAATACCCGCACCCCATCCACGGTCTTGTCGGGCAGAGGCGGGTTGGCTGAACAGGGCACTTCAATAAATGCCCAGCCTTTTCTTTCTTCGTATTTCGATTCAAAAAAACTGGGGTGCAGCATGGGATTTATAACGGCTGCGGCGCGTTCCTGATTTTTGAAGAGCGCTCCAGGATCAAAATTGGTCACCTGTGAGCCAATGCCATAAGCCAGCACCAGCCAGATCAGCACCCCAACAAACAAGGGGGCCCCTTTTGGGGGCAGGAGCACATCCACAATATTCCAGAGCCAAAACAGCCCAACAACATAATACCAGGCTGGAACTTTGTACCAAACAACTATCAGCAAAGCAGCCATGGCGAGCAGCAAAATTGTGCTGCCGCGCTTGTTCCGTTTTTGGACGATCTGACCCAGGCCTGGCACAAGAATGGAAAGGATGACCGCCAGGATAGAGATCAGTGTGCCCTGTTTTTTCACCACCGCTCCTGACATTATGAATCCGCCATCGTCGCTTTGACTTCCTGAGCTTCTACTCCATATATTTCCTTGAAACGGGCCCGGTTGATTTCCTGTGGCGAACCTTCAAATACCTTAACACCATCCTTTAGGGCAATCACATGGGTGGCATAGCGTTGAACAAGATCCAGAAAATGCAGGCTGCAAATGACGGTTGTGCCACGGTTTTTATTCAACATTTCGAGATACTGCAGGATGCTGTGCGCCAGAACGGGATCCAGGCTGGCGACCGGCTCATCCGCGAGCATCAGAGTGGGCTCCTGCATCAACGCCCGCGCAATGCCAACCCGTTGCTGCTGCCCGCCCGATAAAGCATCGGCCCGCTCCTCCGCCTTGTCTGTGATGCCTACTGTTTCCATGGCCGCCATGGCCAGTTTACGGTCCTCCTTCGACCAGATGCCAAACAGGGAAGGCAGCGAATTGACATATCCAAGCCGCCCGCTCAAGACATTCACCATCACAGACGAGCGTTTGACCAGGTTGAATTGCTGGAAAACCATGCCAATATGCCGGCGGATATGGCGCAGCTCACTGCCTTTGGCTGCTGTCACGTCCTGGCCGTTCCAGATGATTTGGCCTGAAGTAGGATCGATCAGCCTGTTGATGCAGCGCAGCAAAGTCGATTTCCCTGAACCGGATAACCCGATGACCGCCAAAAATTCCCCATCAGGCACGGTGAAACTCACATTGGTCAGTGCCTGGGTGCCGTTCGGGTAAACCTTTGTCAAATTTTTTACTTCGAGCACGGTATCCTTTCCGAATAAGAAAGAGGGGCTGTCTTAAAAGAATGAAGGAGCCCCTTTTACATTCCCCACTGGCGATTTGGATTAATTGTAGGTGTAGTCAATTTTTAATCTTACCAGGACGTCCACCAAAAGCCTGGTGAGTGACATGCCGGTGGTGCAAACACACCTCCCTTTATCATGCAGCGGTAGGGGAGAACTTTGTTCTCACGCATTTGCCCAGGAACCGGTGAAGAATGAGCCATTTGTAAAATTGTACCCTTGAGACAGCCTCATCTTTCTCCATCAACTAGTCAATCGCCGTTGTATAATCAAACCCGGCAGCTTTGATGTAGACCCGAAATTCATCATAGAAAGTATCGTCGGTTTCTTTAACCGATTCGAATTCATAGATGGCTTTCAGAATTGCCTTGCCTTCCTCTGTGGAAGAAAGGGTCAGGAAAGCTTGTTTGATTTTCGTCACCAATGCGGGATCCAAATCGGCAGCAAATGAAATATTGTCGTTCGGGATGATCGGGTCGGTACGCCAGATCACATCGATCTTTTCCATCACATCCGGGATCGATTCCTGGAGGGCGGGGTTTGTGCGTACATCGATGAAGGTGGCGCCAAAATCACAGATGCCGCCGGCATTCAAAGCGGTAACCACTGTTGGGTGACCCTGTACCATGGCAGCGGGCTGGGTCTCGATACCCAACTGGGCCAGGTATCCGGCAGGGATAATGTAGCCGGAGGTGGACAAGGGATCAGTCCAGCATGGTTTTTTGCCTGCAAACTGCGCCAGGGCGGTGGCTGCATCGGCGGTGTTCTGGTTGGTCTCCGCGTCAAAATAAGAAGTGAAGCCGCTGGATTTGGCTGCAAGAAACTGTGCACCGTAAAATGTGGAGCCGTAGCGCTCGACAACCAGTCCGACATTCGCATAACCCTTGTCATGGGCAATCAGATAGGCAAATGTGGGAAACAGGGCTACATGCGCATTGCCGGACCCCATGGCTTCAATCAAGGCTGCGTAGGAAGTAGGAATGTTTGGCTCGAACACAAGGCCAGTCTCTTTCGCAAGTGCATCCACCAGCGGCCCGCCGCTTTCAACAATCTGCTGGCTGGTCATGGAAGGTGCAAAGGCTAGAATGATCGGGTTCTCTGTGGTACCTAATTCCACAGGCACTGCAGTGGGTTCTTCAACCACCGGTGCTTCGGTAACTGGTGCCCCGGTTGTCTGCGGTGCGCACGCGCTGAAGACCAGTATGCTAATAATCAATACAGACAAAATAACCAAATTGTTTGACTTCTTCATACATTCAATTCTCCTATTTAAGACGAGTGATATTAGGATGACTCCCACAACAGGTATTATAGCGGGAATTATAATGGACGTATATCACATTTATCATCCTACTGTTTTCTGGAGACTCACATGCCCCGCCCAAACTATGAGTGCCTCTGGCCAGAACGTACACCCGATTTTTCACGCCTTCAGGCTGTTTTTCGGCGCGAGACGCCCGACCGCGTTCCGTTTATTGAATTGTTCGCTGACCCGGAGATCATCGGGGCCGTCTTGAATGAAAAATATATCCCCTATAATCAGCAAGACCGCCGGCAATGCCAGGCCGGGCAACTGCAGCGGATCCGCTTTTGTTACAAAGTAGGTTGGGATTTTGTCTGGCTGCCGGTCTTTCTGGATTTCAGGCAAGAGCAGCTTGCCACCGCTGACACTGCCGGGCTGCCGCGCAGCCAGCGCCGCTGGGTGGATGAATCCCATGGTGTCATCCAGACCTGGGAGGATTTTGAACGCTACCCCTGGCCATCGTGGAGCAGTATCAACGATGCCGATTTTGAGTTTATGGCTGCCAACCTGCCGGAAGGGATGAAGATGACCATCACCACCGGCGGGGTACTGGAATGGGTGATGTGGCTGATGGGCTTTGTGCCGTTCTCACTGGCATTGTACGAGCAGCCCGATCTGGTGGAAGCCATGTTCAACCGCATCGGTGATATTCTGTCGGACGTATTGGAACGGGCCGTTTCGCTGCCGGGTGTGGGAGCTTACTTCCTGGGTGACGATATGGGCTACAAAACAGGCACCTTCATCAAACCGGCTCACTTACGGCAGGTTGTGTTTCCCCAGCAAAAAAGATTGGCCCAGATCACCCATGCTCACAGTCTTCCGTTTCTTCTGCATGCCTGCGGCAACCTGGAAACGATCATGGACGACTTGATCGATGAGGTGGGCATCGATGCCAGGCACTCGTTTGAAGACAGCATCATGCCGGTGGCGGAAGTCAAAAAACGCTATGGGGATCGGATTGCCATTCTGGGCGGGGTGGATATGCACTTTCTGGCAACCCGTACAGAAGAGGAGGTACGTGTTTATACCCGCAAGGTTCTGGAAGATTGTATGCCCGGCGGCGGGTATGCGTTGGGAACAGGCAACTCGGTGGCCAATTACATCCCCCTTACAAATTATCTGGCCATGCTGGACGAAGGCCATAGGATGGGGAAATACGCCTGACGGCATATTCCCCCAGTCTTATTAGCTTTGAACGTATCCTCACCCCAACCCCCGGCCCCCTTCCAGGAGGAAGGGGGAGAAAAATAAAATCTGAGCCCCGGCGAGGGGCGGGGTGGTTTATTCCTCCACCCGCACATCCAGCATGAAACGCCGCCGGAACAGGGCCTGATACCAGACAGCCGGGCGGTTTGGCGCCGTGTAAGTCATGCGCCGGATGGCAATCAACGGGGTCTGCAGCGGAGTATTCAGCAAGTGCGCCTCAACGGTATTTGCCAAACGCGCCTCGATTTCAATCTCGGCCCGCAGGAGCGGAATCTCCGATACGAATACCAGTACTTCATGCAACGGTTGATCGTGCAGATCCATGTTCATCAGCGTCGGGCACAGCTCTTCGGGGATGTCGCGCTCGGTGTAACAAACCACTTCGCCGTCCAGAAGCTGCCGGCGCTCGATGTGGATCAGCCTTTCGCCTGGGCGGATATGCAGCCGCTCGGCAGTATCCACCGCTGCCGGCACAACAGCCTTCGCCAGGTCCTCAAATGCAACCCGTTCCCTGCCGTAAAGCTGGACAAGATACTCTTCTGAAAAGAAGAACGGTACTGCATTGGGATGCTCGGCAAGTGCGAAGGAGCCCACCCCGTGCTCTTTGCGGATCAATCGCTCGGCTTCCAACTGGTCGATGGCTTTCCGCACAGTTCCGCGGCTGATTCCGTACCGCTCGATCAGGGTATCCTCGGTGGGAAGCTGTCCGCCGGGAGGGATCTCGCCGGATATGACCTGCTTTCTTAAAATCTCAAGCAGTTGGCGGTACTTGGGCATGGGGCCTGAAAGGATTCTGTCATCCGTGAATGCTGGCATTTATACATCCCGATCAATAATTTTCAGGTATAATTATATCAGTTATCTATATAACTATATAACTGATTTTTGATCCACTGTACTTTATTAATTGAATGCGCTGCGGCTCGGCAATCGGGAAACTCCAAGGTAGCAGGTTTTGGCATGCCAAAACCTGCTACTGTGATCGTCTCGTCCGCAGCGATATCCAAAACCTGATTCCATAAACCGAGAGACCTTTTATGACCAGTTATGAACTCAACGGTACCAACCTGAATGCAGTGCTCGTCAGCAATATTGCCGATGCCTGGGAAAACCCGTCCCTTTTCACACTTTCCATCTCGCCTGATGCCGTCACACGGGTGGAGCGTGCCAGCCAGGCGATTGCCGATTTTGTCCGGCGTGGCGAGATCATCTACGGTGTCTCCACCGGTTTCGGTGATTTCAAGAATATGATCATCCCGTCGGATCAGGTAAAACAATTGCAGCGGAATATTCTCATCAGTCATGCCACCGGCGTGGGCAGTTTTCTTCCCTATTCAATCGTGCGGGCAATGATGGCTGTGCGGGTGCAAACCTTCCTGAACGGCAACTCGGGCATTCGCCTTGAGGTGATCGACTCGCTGCTGCAAATGATCAACAAAGGCGTGTATCCGCTCATCCCTTCGCAAGGATCGCTGGGCGCTTCGGGCGATCTGGCACCCCTGGCGCACATGGCACTTTTATTGATTGGGGAAGGCCATGCTTACTATCACGGAGAAATTCTGCCCGGGGTGGCTGCCATGCAGCAGGCAGACATCCCATTGATTGATCCCGAGGCCAAAGAAGGGCTTGCGCTCACCAATGGAACGTCTCTGATGACGGCCATTGGTGCCATCACAGTTCACAAAGCCTGCGGTCTGGCAGATATTGCCGATGCCGCGGCTGCGTTGAGCATCGAAGCCCTGCGCGGCACCCCGCTGGCTTTCGATGAACGCATTCATCGGGCACGCCCGCACGCCGGGCAGATACGCTCGGCTGCCAACCTGCGCCGGCTGCTGGACGGCTCGATGTTGACGCGCGGTTTTGACCCGCTGGATGTCCAGGATCCGTACAGCCTGCGCTGTTCACCGCAGGTACACGGCGCTGCCCGCGATGTGATTGGTTTTGCAAAAAACGCCATCGAGATCGAGCTGAATTCCTCCACTGACAACCCACTCCTTTTCTTCGATGAGAACGGAAAGGCCGTCTGCCTGTCTGGCGGCAATTTTCATGGCGAGCCGGTGGCTATTCCGATAGACAATCTCAAGGTGGGACTGGCTGAACTGGCGAGTATCTCAGAAAGACGCCTGGCACGCCTGGTCGATCAGAAAGAAAACAAAAACCTTCTCCCGGCCTTCCTGATCCGCGAGGGCGGCATCAATTCAGGCTTCATGATGGTTCAGTACACATCGGCGGCGCTGGTATCCGAGAACAAGGTGCTTGCCCATCCGGCCAGTGTGGATTCCATCCCCTCGTCCGCCAACACCGAAGACCATGTCAGCATGGGCACCATCGCCGCCCGCCAGGCAGCCGAAATTGCCCGTAACACGGAGAACGCTCTGGCGTTGGAATTGTTTGCCGCCGCACAGGGCATCGATTTCCGGTTGGAGAATGCCGGCAAGGGCAAAAAACTGGGGGCCGGTACAGCCATGATATATGACCTGATCCGCAGCCGCGTCCCGCACATCGACAAAGATGTTGTCATGCAGCCTCATATTGAGGAAGTCCGGCTGCTGCTGGAAAGCGGACAATTGCTGGCTGCCGTCAGGTCTGTGTTGAATAATTGATGGATGCCCAAAAAGAATGTACGCCCTTTGTTTGTCTGATTCGCTATCACTCAGCATGACAAAGGGAAGTGTTTCCACCGGAATAAAAAAGGATCTGCCAACTTCTGAGACAATTCCTATATTGGACAAAGAAATACAAAAAGGAGTCAATATATGAAATCATCCAAACCCCGAGAAATGCACGCCCCGCGTGGAACAACGCTCACCTGCAAATCCTGGCTTACCGAGGCCCCCTACCGCATGCTGCAAAACAACCTGGATCCGGCGGTGGCGGAGCTGCCGGACCAACTGATCGTATACGGTGGACGGGGCAAGGCTGCCCGCAACTGGGAAGCGCTGGATGCAATCCTGGAATCGCTGCGTAATCTCGAAAATGATGAGACCTTGCTGGTTCAATCCGGTAAACCTGTGGGGGTATTCCGCACCCATGAGGACGCGCCGCGTGTTCTGATTGCCAACTCCAACCTTGTGCCGCACTGGGCCACCCAGGAACATTTCGATGAACTGGATGCCAAGGGATTGATCATGTACGGCCAAATGACGGCCGGTTCCTGGATCTATATCGGCTCGCAGGGCATCCTGCAGGGTACTTACGAGACGCTGGCATCGGTGGCCGAACAGCGCGGCTGGGGCTCGTTGAAGGGCAAGCTGGTACTTACTGCCGGGTTGGGAGGCATGGGAGGCGCCCAGCCAATGGCCATCACCATGAACGAAGGGGTTGGGTTGATCGTAGAAGCTGATCCCAAACGGGCACAGCGCCGGCGTGATGTTGGCTATCTTGACCGGATTGTCGACAACCTGGGTTCGGCACTCGAGATCGTCAATGAAGCCATGGAACAAAAAATCCCTCTTTCGGTAGGGTTGATTGGCAATGCTTCCGAGGTGTACCCCGAACTGCTGCGGCGCGGCATCGTGCCGGACGTGGTCACCGACCAGACACCCGCCCACGATGTGTGGATGTACATCCCGCGCGGCTACAGCGTGGAACAGGCTGCCAATCTGCGAGTATCGGATCCGGATAAATATAAAGCAGAAGCCATGCAATCGATGGCCGTACACGTGCAGGCCATGCTGGAAATGCAAAAGCGCGGTGCTGAAGTATTCGATTACGGGAACAATCTCCGCCAGCGGGCGTTGGATGCCGGCGTCACACACGCCTTTGACTACCCCGGCTTTGTTCCGGCCTACATCCGGCCCTTATTCTGCGACGGCAAGGGCCCGTTCCGCTGGGTGGCCCTCTCCGGCGACCCGCAGGATATCTATCGCACCGATGAAGCCCTGTTGGATCTGTTCCCGGAGGACGAACACCTGAAACGCTGGCTGACAATGGCCCGCGAGCGGGTACCTTTTGAAGGCCTGCCGGCGCGCATTTGCTGGCTGGGCTATGGTGAACGTGCCAAAGCAGGGTTAAAATTCAATGAGATGGTTGCAAAGGGTACATTGAAAGCGCCTATCGTCATCGGGCGTGATCACCTCGACTGCGGCTCGGTGGCATCTCCCAACCGCGAAACCGAGTCCATGCGCGACGGCTCGGATGCCATCAGCGACTGGCCGCTGTTGAATGCCATGCTGAATGCCGTCGGCGGGGCTACGTGGGTCAGCTTCCACCATGGTGGTGGGGTGGGCATCGGATACAGCCAGCATGCCGGGCAGGTGATCGTGGCCGACGGCACCCCCGCTGCCGCGCGCAGGCTGGAACGCGTGCTGACCACGGATCCTGGGATGGGAATAGTCCGTCATGCAGATGCCGGTTACCCGCAGGCCATTGCGGCCGCCCGCAGGCATCACATCAAGATACCCATGCTGCCAGAAGAGTAAGGCAAACCATAAAATCTTGTTACAGGAGAAAAAATGCCCGGCAAACTGGTTGAATGTATCACAAATTACTCCGAGGCTCGCCGGCCTGAAGTGGTGGCTGAAATTGTACAGTCAATTGCCGCTGTAAACGGGATCCAGATCCTCAATACGCAATCTGACCTGGATCACAACCGGACGGTGATCACTTTTGTGGGTGAACCGGCCGCAGTGGAGGAAGCCGCTTTTGCGTCGATTGCCAAGGCTGCCGAAAAAATCGACCTGGACCACCACACCGGTGAACACCCGCGCATCGGGGCTACGGATGTGGTACCGTTTGTTCCCATTCGTGACGTGACCATGCAGGAATGTGTAGAAATGGCCCGCCGGGTGGGTAAACGGGTGGGAGATGAGTTACAGATTCCTGTTTATCTATACGAAGAAGCGGCCACCTCCCCCGAGCGCGTCAACCTTGAAAACATCCGTCGCGGCGAGTATGAAGTGCTCAAGGAAGAAATCACCCTGGAAAATCGCAAGCCTGATTTCGGCCCGGCCAGGATCGGCCCAGCCGGGGCAACCGTCATCGGGGCGCGCCAACCGTTGATTGCCTACAATGTATATTTGAACACCACCGATGTTTCGATTGCGCAAAAGGTGGCGCGTGCCATACGATTTTCATCCGGCGGCCTGCGGTACGTCAAGGGGATGGGTATTCTGGTGGACGGCCTGGCGCAGGTCTCCATGAATCTGACCAATTTTCACAAGACGCCGGTCGCGCGCGTGGTGGAAACCGTACGGCGTGAGGCTGCCCGCTATGGCGTGTTGGTTCACCACAGCGAGCTGGTGGGTATGATCCCGCAGGAGGCATTGACCGACGCCGCAGTATGGTATTTACAGCTTGACCAGTTTGAAAACAACCAGATCCTGGAACAGCAACTGGCTGCCGAGCCTGCCGAATCCCTTCAGCCGGTGGCGGATAGTTTTCAGGATGATCTGGCCAGCGCCAAACCGGCCCCCGGGGGCGGGTCGGCTGCCGCCTACACCGCCGCCAACGCGGCAGCGCTGGTTGCCATGGTCACCCGCCTGACGACCGGCAAGAAAAAATATGTCGATGTCCAGGATTTGATGTGGAGCATCATGGAACGCGCCGAAGCCCTGCGGAAGGAACTGAACAACGCAGTGATTGAAGATGCAGTTTCCTTCGACAGTCTGATGCTGGCCATGAAGCTGCCCAAAGATACCGATGAGCAAATTGCCAACCGGCAATCTGCATTGACGGCTGCCACGCTGCAAGCCTCCCGGGTCCCGCTCAAGGTGGCCGGGAAGGCGGTGGAGGTGATGGAACTGGCAGCGCAGGTGATTGAGAAAGGCAACCTGAACGCCATCTCGGATGGCGGGAGTGCCGCGGCCCATGCCCAGGCAGCCCTTGTTTCAGCAGGGTTGAATGTGCAGATCAATTTAATGGGCATGCAGGACAACCCCGAGGCACGCAATTTATTGGCAGAGCTGAAAACCATCGAGAAGAAAGCTGCTGTTTTGCAGGAACAGGTGAGAAAGACACTCATCCAGCGCGGCGGGTTTGATTTGTAATGAGCAATTTGTGATTTGTGAAACGGGTTTGCGCAAAGGTGCAAGCTCGATTTTTTCGCGTTAACGAATTCGGCAGCAGGCCATTGCCTTTTGCCATAAACGTATGTGACAACGAATAGGAGTGGGGGTGACAAAGAGATTCAAGGTTGATTTTTTCACAGCCTCACAGGAGGAGTCCGCCCAGGGGCATGTTTCCGCACCCAGCCCATTCATCACCGGCTCTCGGGCGGATGCTTCGCTCTCGCTCAGCATGACAATGCGGGGCATGTTTCCATACCCAGCCCATTCATCACCGGCTCTTGGGCGGATGCTTGTTGAGCCATGCTTTTAAGTAAGGAAAGCTGTTGGGATGTACCGGCCCCCGTTGTCATTCCGAACGAAGTGAGGAATCCGCCCAGGGGCATGTTTCCACACCCCAGCCCATTCATCACCGGCTCTCGGGCGGATGCTTCGCTGCGCTCAGCATGACAATGCGGGGGATGTTTCCACACCCAGCCCATTCATCACCGGTCCTTGGGCGGATGCTTCGCTGCGCTCAGCATGACAATGCGGGGAATGTTTCTACCCCTTTGTCACTCAGACAGTTTTTCGATACGATGGCGCCATATAATCAATGTTGCGTCTTGATTTACAGTTATTTATTGGTTATATCTTATAGATTTGTAAGGTGAGAATACTTGTAACTTACTAAAAACCTGCTATACTGTAAACAGGTAGATAATAATATCATGTGAGAGGTGTGTATTCGAATAAAAGGTGAATGTTATAAGTCCTTGACTTGAGCGTGATGAGAGTTGTATGAATTGCCGGTTGCAATAACCCAGATGTTGTGTTTTTTATTGCAGATTTTTATTATTTTTTGTTATTTTCCTGGGAGATGCAATTCAGCAAAGTTGTTGATAAGAATATTTAATTTACCTTAAAATCCTTCTCCGCTCAGTCTTGAAACCCAAATAATAGGAAAGCAGTTCATGTGTGAGTCTATCCGCCTGTGAGGTGACTTTGTGAACGACGATGCCTGTGCATTTTATGGTTTCTTAGTTATAGAGGAGCGTATCAAATGAAATTCCTAAAAGGGGAAAAAGAGAGCGGTCAGGTTTTGGTGATCTTGACAGTCGGTATTGTGGTGTTGCTAAGTTTTGCGGCGCTGGCAATTGATAGCGGAATGTATTATGTTGACCGGCGTCAGGCGCAAAACGCAGCTGATAGCGCCGCACTGGCGGGTGTGCTGGCGAAGTATGACGGAGAAGATTGTGTAAGTCACGCAACCGACCGGGCAGCCAGTAATGGCTATACAGACAATGGTGCTGATGTTGATGTGCAGGTGGATTGCAATTATGGGGAAAATGGTGATTACGTTTTGGTTACCATCACATCCACCAATGATACTTTCCTGGCGAACCTGTTCGGACGAAATGAGTTAACCAGCCAGGTGGTAGCAGAAGCGCATTACAGTTCGGGCGAAGGTAGCAATTCTTCAGCCTTCAATGGTGGCGCCATTATGGCATTAAAGCCTGAAGGTAACGATACATTCGAGATTAGCGGCAATGCGGCTTTAACTACTGAGGGTGGTGGTGCATTTGTTAACTCAAACGGTAGTAAAGCTTTTACCGGCAATGGAAACCTCACATATACCACTGAAACCGGCATCGTCATTGTTGGTGGAGCGCGTATCACCGGAAATGTGACCCTTAACACTGATATCACCGCCGGAAAGACTGTGAGCACGAGTGGAAATATCGACATCAACGGTACAGTTTTGGAAAACCAATCAGTGGCTGCCATTCCCTACCCACCGGCCGAGCTGGAAATTGCCGCGCCGGTGGTGGATTCACCGAGCTGCTCTGGCAGCGGAACGATGACCACTTCGGGCGGAGTTGTGAGGCTGACACCCGGCAACCATCCGGCACGCAGTATATCCGGCAATAATAATGTCATCTTTGAGCCGGGCAATTATTGCTTCAGCGGCAACCTGTCGATCGATGGCAACTTCACTGTGACAGCGAACAATGTGAAGTTCAATATGGGAAGCAAAAGCATATCGTTAGCCGGAAACATGACCTTTAATGCAGCCAATTCACTGTTCTATCTGGATTCAGGAACTTTCACCATGGATGGCAATGCCCAGGTCAATATCCCCAACAGCACGGTATATATGATATCGGGCGACTTCAAACTGAATGGCAATAATAACCCGAGAATCATCTCCGATCAAACCTCGATCGTCTATCTGGGTTCGGGAGATCTGCATTTCAATGGCAACAGCACATTCAACAGCACTAACACTGTTTTTTACTTGAACGGTGGTTCGATGACTTGGAACGGCAACACAAAACTTGTCATGGATCCTCCCGATGATGGAGATTATGCCGGCCTGCTGATCTATATGCCGTCCAGCAATTCTTCGACCTTGAAGATCAATGGCAATTCAGGTGCTGCACTAACCGGCAGCATCATTGCGCCGGGCGCGGCAATCGAAATTATTGGCAATAGCGGTACAACTACCTACCACAGCCGCATCATAGGCTACACAATTGACATCAGCGGCAACTCCAACACGACAGTCAATTTTATTGAGGATGAGAATTACCCTATTGATTTAGGAGAGTCTCCGTATATTGAGTTAACCAAATAGCGACTTTGTCGATGATTGACGTCTCTTGAGCTACCCCATAGCCTGGATTGCCAAGGTATCTGTCCGAAGATTGCCCCGGGTTTCAACAAGTTTGCGATAATGGTCCAATACGTATGTATTTTTGTTTCTTTGGGATTAGGTATAGAAATGGGCGATTCCAGATTTTGACACAAAAATGAGTCATCAATGGAAATAAAAAAGGAGCTGTCTGCTTTTGAGACAAGCCCCTTCTTTGTTGAATAATCTTTTTATTGATACCTTTATTACCTAATTATTGATAGAAGATTAATGCTGAAAGCTGATATAAGGATATCCGGCATGTCCGAAATCGCCATTATAGGTAATGTTGGTTTCTGCGTTGCCGTTTATTACAACGGTATTCCCAATCACTTCCACCAGCCATTGCACATTATCGGCATTACCAGTGATTGTAATATCGCCGGCGGGGTAATATATTGATCCCCTGAAAATATCATTATTACTGTTGCCATTTATTTTCAAGGCCGACGAACCGTCAGGGTCATCCAGATAAAGCAGCAGACCGGGAATCGTGGGATAGGTATGGCTGAAGGATGCAGGTTTTGTCGTCCAGTTGGCCCCAAGCGGTGCCCGTATTTGAACATAACCGGGATCGCCACTGCCATTGATGGTAACAT
>JAJFTV010000090.1 GCA_021372725.1 Chloroflexota bacterium
ATTTCTTCTTTGAATTTCCAGAGTTCAACCGACGATCAAAAAACACCGATTCGATTTAGCATTGAATCAAATCAGGAAAATCCCGGCTCTCCAGAAAACAACCTGCCTGACTGGCTCAAGAATTTCTCTCCTCATACTGAAGTGGATCAGGAAGACGCTCAACATAAAGAAAATGAGAGTGATTGGATAGACTTTTTCAATTCTCAAATTCCCAAATTTACAACGGAAACAGATATTCATCAAATCGAACCCCCAATTGTCGAAACACCTGAAAGCGAACATGATCGGGTACTTGGCTGGCTGAACACCCTCGATCACAATGAAATCAAATCATCCGCAACAGAACCTGCACCCTTGATAAATAATGAGTTTGTTGATGATGACCAATTCTTTTCTCAACTGCTGGAAGAAACAATCAACGATACAGAGCTGCAGGATGTAACAACAACTGATAATTGTGGAGAAACCCTGGTCTCATCACAAACGGAGATTGAAGATAAAATAAGCCTCCAGGAGCAGCTTCGCAATATCCTGATGCACGAGGAGAATGGGTCAAGCATGTCGATGGAGGATACCTCTCCGAACAGTAGTAAGGATTCGGATGACTCTATCGAAACAGGTGATGCTTGAAAATGCAGGATTTTTTATCACACAGCACGTCACAATAATACATTTTCGGAGGATTACGTGGAAAGAACAATGGTTTTGATTAAACCTGATGCCGTACAAAGGAGTCTATCCGGTGAAATAATCCATCGGCTGGAGCAAAGAGGATTGAAACTTTGCGCGCTAAAAATGTTATGGGTATCAAAAGACCTTGCTCAAAAGCATTACGAGGTTCACAAGGGAAAACCATTTTATGAAGGATTGGTCGATTATATTACTTCATCACCGCTGATTGCACTGGTTATTGAAGGTCCGGGAGCAGTCAAAGCTGTCCGTCAAACGGCCGGTTCTACAAACCCTCTTGAATCTGCACCGGGATCCATCCGGCATGATTTTGGTCTGACCATGGGCCGCAACCTGATTCATGCCTCCGATTCAGTTGAAAATGCTGAGATTGAAATTAATCTTTGGTTCAAACGCGAGGAAATAATCACCTGGGATCGGGACGTTGACCAGTGGGTTTTTAAGAACAATTGATTTTCATTCCACAAGCCCCCCAAGTTCCTTGACGTGATGAGGTAATAATGATATAAATATGGCGCTCGGGGGCGTGGTGTAGTGGCTTAACATGCGGCCCTGTCAAGGCCGAGATCGCGGGTCCGAATCCCGTCGCTCCCGCTAAAAATCTGCTGAAATAAGCAGATTTTTTGTTGGAGTTGAGCAGAATCATTTTGTTCCTCATACCCTTGCTGGGATGCGAAGGTTTTTCGAATTCCAATGTTTTTGAGCTCAAAACGGCTCAAAAACATTGGAATTTAACAATTTCGCGATCAATGTTCCTTGCTATAAGAAAGTATTGATCGCGAAAAGGTTTTTATGAAATTGGTCGCCAGTTATTCAATTCAAACTATCTGCTTCGTAATCGTGGATCCAAAATATCCCGCACTGCATCGCCGATCAGGTTCCAACCCAATCCAAACAGCAGCAACGCGATACCAGGATAAACGATGATGTACCAATAGACGTCCAAACTGAGTATCCAGTCACGCGAGAAACTGATAATTTGCCCCCAATCTGCATAACCGATTTCGGTGCCTACACCCAGGAAGCTCAATGTAGCAAAAGACAGCACATAATCGCCTACACGCATTGAGGCCATAATTATTACAGGGTAAATGGCATTAGGTAGAATGTGTTTTGTTACAATCCTGAAATCTTTCACTCCCAATACGCGGGCAGCCATGACATAATCACGTTCCTTCGCAGTAAGAATTTCACCGCGGATCATCCTGGCAAAGGACATCCATCCGAAAGTCACGAGGGCAATAACTGCCGGCCATATACCTCGCCCGAAAATTGGAACAAGAATCGCCGATAGTGTTAACGCGGCCAGCAGGAATGGAAATGCCATGAAAATCTCTGTAATTCTCATCAACAAATCATCAACCCACCCGCCATAATAACCAGACACCGACCCGACGATAATTCCCATCAGCAATGTCAAGCCAGTAATCAAGACACCCACAAACAAGGCCGTTCGGGTTCCCCATACAACTCCATAGAAAATATCAAACTGGCCGCCGGTCGTTCCCAGTATATGCACCCATTGATCATTTCCCGTTACAGCCTTATACCAGCCAGGAACTGGTGGAGGTTCACGGTTCCAAACGGTACCGGGGGCTTTCGGCTCAGGTGAATACCCATCACGGGGGATCAGGTATGGATTATAGTTTTCACCTACAGGCGGCGCTAGCTGTGGGGCAAAAATAGCCACCAAAATGAAAATTGTTGTGATGACTAACCCGATAATGGATAATGGGTTGGTGACAACGCCGTGGACCAGCCTGTATAATTCTGGTCCAAGAAATTTTTCCAACCAACCTCGTTTTCGCAGTTCATGCTCGGCAACGATCTTTCGAAAGGCAGTCTCTTGAGGTGAAGGTGCTTTTTCATTCATCATCCACCTCCTTGTCCAGTCAAACGAATTCGCGGGTCAATCACCGCATATAAGAGATCGACAACCATGTTTGCAAGAACCAAGACTAATCCACCAAAAAGGACAAATCCCAATACAGCCAGTGCATCCAGGCTGCCGGCTGCTTTGGCTGCTGCCGAGCCAACCCCTGGATAGTCGAAAATGATCTCCGTCACAACCGTTCCATTCAACATATTTACAATCATCATCCCGCCCATCGTTACTACTGGTATCAATGCATTCCTGAAAGCATGCCTGACGATGACTATTCGTTCGCTTAATCCTTTTGATCTTGCTGTCGTTATATAATCCTGTCCTAATGTTTCCAGCATGGCCGATCGGGTGACCCGCAGGATCTGTGCCCAAACTACATAAGATAACGTCACAATGGGCATGATCAAATGTTTTAAGGCATCCCAAAAAACATCGAACCGTAAATTAAGAATTGCATCCAGGGTATTCATCCCGGTATAACGCGTAAACGCATCTGAAGCCACAACCTGTGTAATAGAATCGGAAAGCCTTCCGGGGGAAAACCAGCCAAGTTTTGCATACAGGACCAGTAAAAGCAAGAGACCAAAAACAAAGGTTGGGAACGACCAGCCAATGGTTACAAAAACCCGGATAACCTGATCGATAAATTTGTTGTGATGTAAAGCAGCCAGCACTCCCAGCGCAATTCCACCCCCAATGATGGGAATTATGCACCACAACGTGAGCTCAACCGTTGCAGGTAATCGTAACGCAATCAATTCAGTGACAGGCAGTCGGCCGGTGCGTGAATACCCAAGATCACCACGCAATAAACCGCCTGATATTTCCCCGGTAACAGGATCTTTTATCCCTATCAACCAATGCCAATACTGAACGTAAAAAGGATCATCCAACCCATACTTTCGAATAATGGCATCAATGGCGCTGTCATTATAGGGGGTTGTTTTTACATATAGAGCAGACCGCTCAACAGGTGAAAGCAATTGCAGCATTGCAAAAATAAAAATCGTCACCCCAATCATCGTTATCGGAATCTGTAACAAACGGCGAATAAGATAAGCTACCATAGAAATCCTTTATAAGTTTATATGCCGGCGAGGGCTTACACCCTCGCCGGATATTTATTGATGACTACAATGATAGTTAGACTTTATTCTCCGCCTGCCAGCGACCAGTTATAGTAGTAATAATCACCACCCACCGGGTTGTAGACGTAATCCTTAACCCACCGTTGTAGATATGTGCGTGAGCCGGCCTGAGCGAGGGTTACTTCCGGTACCCACTCATAACGCAGTGCACCGAGTTGATAATAGAGTTCAGCACGTTTTGCTTCATCAGGTTCGGCAACTGCCTGCTCAACCAGTGGTCGGAAAATATCCGTAAATTCCTTGGGCATGTTTGCCCGTCCTGTATAGGTTCCGATCAGGAACGGCTGTGCCCAGTTATGAGGATCGTGATAATCTTCTGACCATCCACTGACAGCAATGGGCAACTGAGCAGCACGGAAGGAAGCCAGGTAAGAAGCCCAGGGCAGCGTCACGATCTCAAGATTGTACTTCGGGTCAATGGAACGCAGGTTGGATTGAAGAATAGCAAGTGCCGTCTGGTTTGCAGTATAGCCGGTTGCAGTAACACCCTGCACACGGAAGCCAACTTCAGCAACCTTGCCATCCCATGCCAGATCCAGTTCTTCCTTGCATTTATCCAGATCGAATGGATACATCTGCTGGTCAGGGTTATAGCCTAAGATATCTTTCACCAGGAAGCTTGTATTGCGTACGCCGTCTCCGTTCATACCTTCTGCAATATAGGTATCATAATCCATACAGTATGAGATGGCTTTCCGCATGTGAAGATCAGAGAAGAAATCGGGAGGAATCCCATTCCCATCCAATTTACCACTGCCAATGTAAGAGTTGGTTGAACCTTCAGGTGCTTTTACGTTGAAGTTCAGGAAAATGTCGGTACGGGCATTGTTAACCAGATTGCCAAACATCTTCAGTGGTCCTTCCGGATTGTCGCTGGGCACGCATTCGCCGGTCTCATTATCACAGATTTCGCCAACGTAGGCGTCAACCTGCGAGCGCTGTTCCAAAGGCACATCCACCATGGCTGCATCGCCTGTCTGCAACATGGCAAAGCGTGTACCCCACTCAGCTACAGTCTTGTGTACGATCCGTTTAATTCGTGCCGGACCGCCGGGGCCACCTTCATATTGTGGATCGTCTGCCTGTCGCCAGTAATCTTCTTTGGCAGTCAGAATCCACTCAACATCCGGGGTCCAGGATTCCAGCTTGTAGGGGCCAGTGCCCATAATAACCTTTGCCAATTTGGTTGCTTCCTGCCCAGGGGCATAGAAGTTTTGCCAGGTATCGCAGGAACCGTCCCAATCCCCTTGTTCAACAGACCATTCTTTATCAAGAATATAGGCCCAGGGGCGTGCAATGATAGGCAGGAAAGGACCCCACGGTTGGGGTAATGTAACCGTGAATACACCGGTTGCATCATCGGCCGTGAAGTGTGATTTTACTTCCTCACAAACACCAACCAGCTCTTCAGCCGTTGCATTGGCCATCAAAGCACCTTGATCACCAGCGTATGCGCCTTCGGCGATTTTTTCGGTAATATCACCGGAGCTATAGCCCATAATGGCTTCGATCATCATCCAGGCGCCACTGTTGGGGTCAGATTGCAGCAAAACACGTTCGAATGAGTAAGCTGCATCGCTGGCCGTCAGATCGTTTCCGTTTTCGTACTTTACGCCCGGCCGAATGTTGAATGTATAGGTAAGGCCGTCAGCAGAAAGGCCGCCGTTTTCAACTGTTGGAACGTTTGTTGACAACTGCGGGATATATTCACTGGATTTTTGTCGGTTGAAGAAAATGAGTCCTTCCAAAACGTTGGAAATAATCTCATAGCTGGTGCCCTCATAAGCAAGATGTGGATCAAGGCATGCAGCATCATCCGGCATGACATAAGTCATTGTTGTCGGATCGGGGGCCTGATCATAAGAGACTACTTCTTCTGCTTCTTCGGGTGCGGGTGTGGCGGTAATCACGACCTCCACGGGTGTTCCCTCAACCATCTCAGTCACTACTACAGTTTGAATGATGGTCTCTGGCTGACAAGCCGTAATTAACATCGAAGCTACGACCAGCCATCCTAACAGGAACCATAATTTCTTTTTCATGTGATTCTCCTTTTTCGTCAATATTGGGAATAAAAACCATGAACATCATTAATCTGATTTCTTTAACTTTTTTCACCTCCTCCCAAGGCTTCAAATGCCTGACTACATTCAAGATGGAGCTGTTAACAAACCATTAAAACCAGCAAGATAATATAACTAATTAGAAAACAAATATTGCAGTAAAAATAATGTGGGAAGGAACCTTCAAATGTTCCCTGTAATCTGTTTCATTCATCTAGTTGTTTTGTATTCTTCAATTGTAAATGAAAGTTGCTACCGAAATCAATCACTTAATCTTATTTGAATTTATCTTTTTTGACAAGTCCTAAAAGCCATGTTTGTCCGAATCGGATGGAACACTCCGCGATTGGTAGATCATTATCAAACAATCCATGAACAGATATCTTTTTACGCCCAGGTTACAGGTTTATTTTGTGAGCAGTTGCATGAAATTCTTTATATTGATTACCTCGTCAAAATTCCAGGTTGCATCGATGATTGCATCACATCTTTCCGACGGAAAACAATATCGTGAATTGGCCCTGAATTTTTCTTCAATTTCCCTATCACTCATTGGGTTATTGGGCGTACCTTTGGCATCATCCACTTGTGCTGAAAAGTTTTGACCATCCCGAGCCGTAATATGAACCCTGGCCCGTTTTATTTTGGGAAACAAGCTGTCAATTTCAGGATCGGCAGTGACATGGATCTTCTTTAACAAACCCCTGATGCGGGGATCATGGAGCTTTTCTTCCGAAAAACTGTCCGGGAAAACATTCCCGTCTGCAATTGCTGCAGCAATGACATAAGGCAGACTGTGATCGGCAGTCTCTTTCGTTTCAGGAGTATATTTGCTTGGATCAGAAAGAATATCCGCTCCGCGTGTTGTTGTCTCGACATGGATCTCTACAATATCTTCCGCCTTCAAATGGTTTTCTTTACAAATTTGGATTGCCGCGGAAATGGGTTGATGTGTGAGCGCTTCAGTTGGATAAGCCTTGTATCCACAACGCGTGATGAGAAATTCCTCTCCCAGGTTTCTTGTCAGCTCCTCCGGTCTCCATTCAACCGATTTCAGGACTTCGAATAACCCTTCTTTGCCCTCCAGTACGTATTCAGAACCAGTGATTCCTTCCCTGGCCATTAGAGCCGCATGAATACCAGCCTGTACCGCGAATGGATCCGCCATATTTTTCATATTGGTCAGATGCCCTGCAACCACTCCACCCAGGGTAAAGTGGCTGCTGCCGCAGATCCCGGCAGCAGCCACCATTTGCTCTTCATTCAGACCCATTAATTTACCAGCTACAAACGGGCTCACAAATTGGGTCAGTGTGGCATGATGCCATCCAATTTCACGTATTCCGGGATGTGCAGCATGGCACCAACGCATCTCAAGCTCATAAGCGATCAGAATGGCGGTCAAGATATCTCTTCCGCTCTTGCCAAGAGCCTCCCCACAGGATAGGGCAATCCCGATCATATCAGAGGGGTGACTGGGGTCTTGCTCCCAGTAAATGTCATTGTAATCGAGTGCTCGTATTAGCAGGCTGTTCATCAGCCCTGCGTTGGCCATATTGGTACAATACCCTGACCCAATGACGGTCGCTTTGGGCACACCGCCAAGCGATTCAACATAACGCTGCATGGATTCCATATCTTCACTTCCAACAGCAGCCAGAGCGCAACCTATGCTATCCAGCAGAAATCTTTTCGCTTCCCAGACAGCCATATCGGGGATATCGTTAAATGATAAATTTTTTGCAAAATCAGCCATTACTCCGGTGATGGATTTCATGGATCCTCTTTATAGAAGTACAGCTAAATATGATCTGCTACGGCTTTTCCGACCTCAAGTGTCGTATTTGTCCCGCCCATATCGTAGGTTCTTACTTTTCCCTCGGAAATGACTTCTTTTATGGCGCGCTCCAAATTCACGGCAAGTTCTTTTTCACCCAACCAATCCAACATTAATTTGATGGCCAGGAACATTGCAATGGGATTTACCTTGTACATACCGGCATATTTGGGAGCTGACCCATGAGTTGGTTCGAATACGGCAAAATTGTCACCAATATTACCGCTCGAAGCAAAGCCCAAACCACCCACCAGTTGTGCAGCCAAATCAGAAACCACATCTCCAAACAAATTGGAGGTCACCATCACGCCATAATCCTGCGGATTTTTTAGCAGCCACATCATTTGTGCATCAATATTCGTTTCCCACAAATCGATTTTTGGGAAATCGACCGCAATTTCACGGGCGACGCGTGTCATTAATCCACTTGTCTCTCGCAGCACGTTTGGCTTTTCCACCAGCGTTACCGAGGGGTACCCATTATCCCGCGCATATTCAAATGCTTTTCGAATAATCCGGTAAGCACCTTGACGGGTAATAATTCTCAAAGTGATTGCCATATCCTCCGCTGAAACATCCTCAAATCTACGCATGTTCTTACTGTATTTGGATAGAGCCTGCCTCAATTCATCCGGTACGGGATGAAATTCTACCCCGCTGTACAGGCCCTGGGTATTTTCCCGAAACACAACAATATCAATCCCTTCCCGATAATTGAGTGGATTTCCCTGGTACGCTTTGCAAGGACGCAGATTGGTGTACAGGTCAAAAAGCTGGCGCAGCTTGACGATTGGGCTGCTGTAAACAAAACCTTTGCCGGCCAGGTCGGGATTAAGTTCGCTGTTGGCTTCTTCTTTTGGTTTGGAAGTGATTGCGCCAAATAATCCACAGTCACAATTTTTCAATATTTCGATCGTTCTCTGTGGCAGTGCATCTCCCTCTCTGCGCCAGATTTCCCAGCCAATATCGGCGGGGATAAACTCGGCATCCAGTTTGATCTTCTCCAAAACAGGTAAGGCCGCTTCCATCACATCCACACCAACCCCGTCACCGGGCATCCAGGCAATACGATACTTTGCCATGTCAATCTCTCCTTTTAATTGTAGTCAGGTCTGACTTATCTTTTTTCAGCCAGGTTCAAGCGCTGTTGGGTATAGGCAATCAATCCACCAGCTTTGAAAATTTCTTTTACCGATTCGGGAAGTTGCGGAAAGTAAAAAACACCGGCCGCACAGCGGATTTCACCCGCATCCAGGTCAATTTCGATTACCTCACCATTTTCGATGACATCCACTGCTTCCGGGCAAGATAATGCCGGAAGGGCGTTATTAATACAATTCCGATAATAGATACGGGCAAAAGACCTGGCGATGATCGCCCCTACTTTACTTTGCGACAAACAGACAACTGCCTGCTCCCGGGAAGATCCACAGCCCCAATTCTTTCCCGCCACGATGATATCCTCTGGCTGCACTTCTTTCGAAAAACGTGGGTCGAGGTCTTCCAGGGCATGTTTCGGCATTTCCTTGGGATCACTTACGGTGTAGGTGTATTTTCCAGGAAAAATGACATCGGTATTTACATCGTCGCCATATTTCCAGACTCTACCTTTAATCGTCGACATTCTTCCTCCTGCTCCCTATCAGATCGTCTCTGGATGGGTGATATAACCTGTGATGGCTGTAGCTGCCACAACTGCCGGGCTGGCCAGGTAAATCTCAGATTCCTTGGTACCCATCCTGCCTTTGAAATTGCGGTTTGCGGAGCTGATGGTTACTTCACCCACCGCCGGTACACCCATGTGGTTTCCCATGCAGGCACCGCATCCGGGGCTTTCCACCACCGCGCCCGCCTCCACAAATGTCTGAATATAACCCTCCCGTAATGCCGCCAGATAAATCTCGGACGAGGCCGGGATTACTACCATACGTACACCTGACGGTATTTTATGACCTTTCATGATTCTGGCAGCAATGGCAAGATCGTCCAACCTGGCATTGGTGCAGGTTCCTAAATACGCCTGGTCGACCCGGGTTCCTTTGACCTCGCTCAGAGGTCGAACATGATCCACCGTATGAGGTAAGGCAAT
>JAJFTV010000114.1 GCA_021372725.1 Chloroflexota bacterium
ACGGCTAAAAAATTCCACAAAAAACCCCCCCGTTGTCATGTCGAACGCAGTGAGACATCCGCCCGAGAGCCGATCGTACAATAATTCTTTTTTCGCATCTACAAAGCTATTACGGAAGTACGCACCTGGTTGTTACGTAAAAGCAGAGCGCAAGCATCCTTGTGAGTGCTGATATAATACTGATCAAAAAGCTGGATGGATGCACATGAAAGAACGAATTTCCCGTGAAACCTTTTCCCACCTTGTAAAGCTGGCTGAACTGGAACTGGATCCGCAGGACGCCGAATACCTGTACAACGAATTGAATAATCAGGTGAGCGCGATTGAGCAGCTCCAGGCGATCCCGCTGGATGAGGATATTCCGGTCAACCTGCACGGGATTTCCTTTCCCGCCGAAATAAGCCAACCCCTCCGTGAGGATGTATGGCAGCCGTTTGCAGATGCTCGATTAATCCTCAACCAGGTGCCTGATTTGATCGATGACCAGATCACCGTGCCGGAAACTCCCCACAAGACTCTGGAATAGCTCATGGACCTTTGCGATTATCCCGCTCATGAAATTGTAAGACGCCTGAAAAAGGGTGAGTTCTCAGCCGTTGATGTTCTTGAATCCGCTCTCCATCGGATAGAGGAGGTCGATGGCCGTCCCGGCACGTTGGATCCCGGTGAGATCACAGCAGAAGACAAACAAAAGCTCCACGCATTTCTGTGTGTCACGCGTGAGCGCGCCCTTGCCCAGGCTCAATCGGTGGATCACAAACTGGTTCATGGTGAAGACCCTGGCCCTTTGGCGGGTGTACCCTTCTCTGTCAAGGACATTTTTACGGTCAAGGGAACGCGTACCACGGCCGGTTCGAAAATCCTCTCCAATTTTACGGCACCCTATACTGCCACTGTGGTTGAACGATTGGAAAATGCCGGGGCGGTGATGATCGGAAAAGTCAATATGGATGAATTTGCCTTTGGTTCATCCAGTGAGTCCTCTGCTTTTCAACCCGCGCCGCGCAACCCGTGGGATCCCAGCCGTACGCCGGGCGGGTCTTCAGGCGGCAGCGTGGCCTCGGTGGCTTCCGGCGAAGCTGTTCTGTCGGTGGGTACCGATACGGCCGGTTCCATTCGTCAGCCGGCGGCCTTTACCGGTCTGGTGGGCCTGAAGCCCACCTATGGACGGGTTTCCCGCTATGGCCTGATCGCGGCAGCATCCTCATTGGATTGCACCGGAATGATGGCACGCACGGCAGCCGATGCCGCCCTTACTCTCCAGGCAACGGCGGGGGAAGATCCGCATGACGCGACCACCTGCACCTGGCCGGTCCCCGATTACTCTGCTGAAATCCAGCGCGATGTGCACGGTTTGCGAGTGGGGTTGTCGGCGGATTATTTCAACATCATTTACCCGGATATGAAATCCGGCCAGTATGAACAGCGACCCATTTCTGATGAGATGAAGAATATTGTGCTGCAAGCCGCACAAGAACTGGCAAAGCTGGGTGTGGAAATTATCGAAAATGTGCCCATGTGCAATACCCGCTATGGTATTCCCGCCTATTTTGTCATCAGCCGGGTGGAAAAAGCATCCAATTTGCACCGCTTCGATGGCGTTAAATATGGTTATCGGACAAACCGGGCGGTGGAAAACCTGGAGGATTTGTACAAGAAAACCCGAGGTGAAGGGTTTGGCTGGCAACCCAAATTGCGCATCATGATGGGCATGTACGTCAGTGCTGCCCAGTACAGCGCCCAATATTACCGGCGAGCCTTGCGCGTACGTACCCTCATTCGTCGTGATTTTGAGCAAGTCTTTGACCCCAACGGTCCTTACCGTCTGGATGCCCTGCTGACACCCACTGCCCCCACGCCGGCTTTCCCGATCGGTGAGATTTACGGGGATACGGTGATGATGCAGTACGCCGATCAATTTACCGTGCCGGCCAACCATGCCGGCATTCCGGGTTTATCGTTCCCGGGCGGTTTGTCTGCAGAACGTCTGCCTGTCGGTTTGCAGCTTTTGGGATCAGATTTCAGTGAAAGCACACTGCTGCGGCTGGCACATGCCCATGAGAACGCTACTGCCAGCGCACCCTGGCGGAGAGAAAGGCCGACGGTATTAAAGTAATGATTGAGGGTTAAGTACGAAGAAGTAAAACAGCAGAACTTTAATTGTCTCTGATTACTGGTAATAAATATGAAAGCTGTAAATGATTCGAATGGAATAACTTTGGGTTGGTAAAATGTCAAAAATCGAAATTAGCTCGAACTTTAACCCACAATCAGATTTATCATTATTCCATGGTGAGGCGTTAAATCTGCTTTCTCAGATGCCTGATAATTTTGTCAAGCTCATCATTACATCACCTCCCTATAATTTGGGCAAATCCTATGAAAAAAAGCTTGAGTTGAATGAATACCTCGATCAGCAAAAAAAAGTAATTCATGAGTGCTATCGGGTTTTAGAAGGCTCTGGAAGTATTTGCTGGCAGGTGGGAAATTTTGTAGATAACGGCGAAATAATTCCTCTGGATATTGTGTTATTTCCAATTTTCCAGGAATTAGGGCTTCAGTTAAGAAACCGAATAGTCTGGCAATTTGGTCATGGCCTTCATGCATCGAAACGTTTTTCAGGAAGATATGAGGTAATACTTTGGTTCACAAAAAGTCATGATTATACGTTTAATCTTGACGCAGTTCGCATTCCACAAAAATATCCGGCAAAGAAACATTTTAAGGGACCGAAAAAAGGTGAATTATCCGGTAATCCATTGGGAAAAAATCCATCTGACGTTTGGAACATACCCAATGTTAAGGCAAACCATGTAGAAAAAACCATACATCCATGCCAGTTCCCTGTGGAGTTAGTGGAACGGTTGGTATTGGCTTTGACTAATCCGGGCGATTTTGTTTTTGACCCCTATATTGGTGTTGGTACCTCAGCAATTGCAGCGCTGATGCATAATCGAAAAGCAATTGGGTCAGAAATCATGGGCGAGTATATTGATATTGCTTTGGACAGGATAAAATCAGCCGAAAAAGGGAATTTACGGATAAGGCCTATTGAGCGATCAGTTTTCAACCCGGATGATAAAACGAATACATCTCCACCTAAATTTGTTGAAATTGGTGACAACCTTCAACTGCACCTGTTAGAATCCACTGCCGAATATAAAATAGAGGAAGTCGACGATGAAGATAGTGTATGAATATTCACATTTAGGTGGATCAGAAATTCTTAAAGTTCGATACCCCGAAATTGAAAAAGAAATATATCAAGTAATAGGTACCATTGTTGCTCAACGCTTAAAGGCAAGTAAAGAAAAAACAAAAATTGGTCAATTTCTCTATTCACCTATTGATATGAATGCGCAATTCCAAAAACAATTCCATGAAAAAGATTTCTCTGAGATGCGTGATACATATTCTATAATTGTGCCTCAGAACGAAAATTTTAATTATGATGTAGAAATTAAAGGCGCTTATAAGCAGGTGGACTTTGTAAAAAAGAAAGTTCTTGTTGAGGTACAGTTCGGGAAATATGCTTTTATGTTTTATGATATGGCAAAATTTCAGTATTTTTTCAATGAAAATAAGGCTGATGTTGGAGTGGAAATTCTGCCATGTCATGGGCTCCATCAACAAATGTCAAGCGGAGTCTCCTATGGTGAACAATTGGTCTTTGATATTGAAAGATTAAAAAGACATTTTCCTGCTGTTCCTGTTAAATTGATTTTAGTTGATGTATGATTTTCACAATAATTACTAGTGTTCAGTCAAACACACGTTGATGGATATAGCACATAAATATAGACAAAAATATAAGAATTTCCCCATCATAATCTCGTTGACTGACCACTAGAAGTAATTTTACAAATGCAAATATCTAGAAATATAAATGGAATTATCAGGATGATCCTATGACCACTTATGAAGCCGTTATCGGGCTGGAAACACACGTTCAGCTCAACACCATCACCAAAATCTTCTGCGCGTGCAGAGCAGATTCCTGGCAGATGCCGCCCAACAGCAACATCTGCCCGGTCTGCACAGGTCTTCCGGGTGTGCTGCCAGTCTTGAATAAAACAGTTGTTGAAAAAGGGGTCCGGCTGGCGGCAGCAATGAACTCCAAAATTAATGACGTTTCATTTTTTGACCGTAAAAACTATTTTTATCCTGATCTTCCCAAAGGTTACCAGATCACCCAATATGATGTGCCCATTGCAGAGGGTGGCTATCTGGATTTTCCCGTTGCAGACGGCGGCACCCGCCGCGTCCGTCTGCGCAAGATGCATCTTGAAGAGGATGCCGGTAAAACCCGCCTGGAAGGAAATCTTCGCTATGTAGATTTCAATCGCTGCGGTGTGCCATTGATTGAAATTGTCACTGAGCCTGATCTACGCTCCGCCGAGGATACCGCCCAATATCTTATCCGTTTGCGGCAGTTGTTACGCTGGCTCGATCTGTCTGAGGCCAATATGGAGCGCGGGCAGATGCGTTGTGATGCCAATATCTCCATCAGGCCGGTGGGCAGTGATGCGCTCAACACCAAAACCGAGATCAAGAATGTCAATTCGATCGATGCCATCCAATCGGCCATTGCCAATGAGATCAAGCGACAAATTCGCGAGGTGCAGGCAGGCAACGAAATCCACCCGTGGACGCTGGATTGGGATGATAACGCCGGTGTATTGCGTATGATGCGCTCGAAAGAAACCGAAGCCGATTACCGCTATTTTCGTGAACCTGACCTGCTGCCGGTTCGACTGACCCCTGGCTGGAAACAAGCCATCCTTGAACAGATGCCTGAGCTTCCGCTGCAGCGCCGGCAGCGGTTTATGGATGAATACGCTTTGCCTGAATATGACAGCGACATACTCACCTCTGAGCGCAGCCTTTCCGACTATTTCGAGGAGACTGTCCGGTTGTACGCGGGTGACCCCAAGAAGGTGTCGAACTGGTTGATGAATGACGTGCTTCGCCTGCTGAATGAGAAGAATATCACGGCGGATCGGTTGCATCTCACACCGGTTTACCTGGCCGATATCCTTAAAATGGTGGATCAGAAGAGCATCAACACCAACACTGGTAAAACATTACTGGTGAAGGTGGAAGAAAGCTCTCGCACACCGGCGGAGATCGTAAAAGCGGAAGGCCTGGTTCAGTTAAGCGATGACCATGCCATCCGGCTCATCTGTGAGGCCATGTTGAGCGAGAATCCCTCTGAAGTGGAAAGTTATCGGGCCGGCAAGACCACCCTGCTGGGCTGGTTTGTGGGACAGGTGATGCGGAAATCCGGCGGCAAGGTAAATCCCAACCTTGCGCGCGGTATCATCGAAGAGTTGTTGAAGTAGTGGATGGGGTGAAAAAGAGATCTTAAGCTGATTTTTTCACAACTTCCTGAGCGGGGAAACTGCTTTATTGGCAAGGCGGGAAAGCTGATCACATCGATCGATGGGCTTTTTAAAAAAGGAATCTGCCTGACCACTGCGGTGAAATGTTCAAAAACAGGGAATGGTGTGGGGCCCGAGACGGTTGTACAATGCCTGCACCTGCTGGAGCCGGAACTGGCCTGTTTTCCGAACGCGAAGGCGTGCCTGCTGATGGGGGATGTGGCTATCAAGGCTGTAAAGGTCATCGCCAAACGACAAAATGACGCACGCCCCATTCCATCCGGTGCGACTTACAAAATCCGTCATGGAGAGTATTCCATCGCAGTGTGCGTGTTTTTCCTTCGTACTTGCAGGCCGCCGGGTTGAACATATTCATTGAAACAGGAAAACAGGCCGTCATCGCCGCAGATATCCGGTATGCCCTTGAAATTGCAGGCACCCTTTGATTGCAGGTAGAAACTGAAGGATGAACTTATATATATCTGATAGGTACCGGCCTGCGATGATATACTGAGTATGATAGCCGCTATAATTATCGAATGATAAAGGATGAGGCACATGTCGGATTTAATACTGGTTGTCGAAGATGAACTTGCCCTGCGGGAAACGCTGGTTTACAACCTTACCCACCAGGGTTATACCGTCGAAAGCGTCGCAGACGGGCAGTCGGCGGTGGACACTGCCCGCCGCTTGCAGCCCGCCCTGATCATCCTTGATTTAATGCTCCCCAAGCTGGATGGTTTTGAGGTCACCCGTATCCTGCGCAAGGAAATGAATATGCCCATCCTCATGCTCACCGCGCGGGATGAGGAAATCGACCGGGTGTTGGGTCTGGAGATGGGGGCCGACGATTATCTAACCAAACCATTCTCGATGCGTGAATTGTTGGCTCGTGTGAAGGCTCAGCTCAGGCGCAGCCATCTGGTTGTAGACGATTTGGCCGAAAAAACTGCCCAGGCGGTGGAAACACTGGTATTTAACGATCTGGTGATCAATCTCACCCGCCATGAAGTGACTCTCTCGGGCCAGCCGTTAATATTAAAACCAAAGGAATTTGACCTGCTGCTGTATTTTTCACGGAATCGCGGCCATGTGCTTACGCGGGAACAGATCCTGGAACAGGTCTGGGGCTGGGATTTTGCAGGCGGGTCACGCACGGTGGATGTACATGTGCGCTGGCTGCGCGAGAAAATTGAACCCGGGGCAGATGAACCTGCCCGGATCATCACCATTCGCGGGGTGGGTTATCGGTTTGATGGATAAGAGAGATAAGGGGTCTATGTTTCGCAGCATCCGTTGGCGTATTGCAATATTGTATACGGTGCTTGTATCGCTGGTGATACTGGTACTGGGGATAGTTCTCACGCGTTATGTGAGCAAAGTTCAAATGACCAGCCTGGAAAGTTCCGTGACTTCACAAGCCACTGTCCTGGCCGATGTGATGGCATCTCAATGGGAGCAGATAAACCCTGAGCAGGTGGATGCCTATGCCCGCCAGTGGGCCGAGGATATCCACGGCAGGGTGACAATCATTTCGGCAGATGGGACGGTGTTGGGCGAATCAGAGAAAGACCGGGCAGAGATGGAGAATCATCTCAACCGGCCAGAAATCCAGCAGGCGTTGAGTGATGGGATCGGGAAAAGTACCCGTTTCAGCACCACGCTGGCAGCCAGACAGTTATATGTAGCCGCCGCGATCAAAGTAGATGGGAACCTGGCGGGGTTTGTACGGCTTGCTTTTCCTCTGAACGAGGTGGAGCAGTCCATTCAACAGATACAACAACAGATCTGGTTGATCCTCCTGGGTGTCATCCTGCTTGGGGCTGTGCTCTCCATTGCGGCCGCCCAATGGATTGCCCGACCGTTGAATACCATTGCACGGCTGGCCGATCAAATCACAGAGGGGCAGCCGGCTCATTTTCCTTATCTGAACAGAAAAGACGAAATCGGCCGGCTGTCTCAGTCACTTGATCGGATGGCTCGCCAGTTGCACGAGCGGATCGATGATCTGCAAAACGAACAGCAGAAGCTCAACGGGTTGCTCTCCCAAATGACAGACGGTGTGGTGATTGTGGATCCGAACGGCAGGGTCTCGCTCATCAATCCCACTGCCGAGAAAATATTTGATACAACAGAGAAGAAGGCGAGCGGTCTTTCCTTGGTACGCGCATTGGGGTATTACCAGCTTCATGAACTTTGGGAAGAGTGCCATACCACCGGTGAGGGGAAAATTATTTCCCTGGAAATGATGCAACAAAACCGCTTTCTTCAGGTGGTTTCCACGCCACTGGGCGGGGCGCTGCAGGATTTCACCCTGCTGTTGTTCCAGGATATGACCCATATACGCCGCCTGGAAACAGTACGCCGTGATTTCATCAGCAATATTTCACATGAACTGCGTACCCCGCTGGCTTCACTCAAAGCCCTGGCTGAAACGCTTCAAATCAGCGCAGCGGATGACCCTGAGAACACCCGTCATTTTCTGGAACAAATGGATACCGAAATTGATGCCCTGACGCAAATGGTCAATGAACTGCTGGAGTTGGCGCGTATTGAAAGCGGGCGCGTACCACTCAATTTGCAGAGAATGGATCCTTGCCTGCTGGCGAAGAATTCGGCCGAAAGGTTGAGAATGCAAGCCGAACGCGCCGGTTTGACTTTGAAGATTGACTGCGGCGAGGGTATTCAACCCATTATGGCAGACGGCCCGCGCCTGGAGCAGGTACTGGTGAATTTGATCCATAATGCAATCAAATTCACCCGGCCGGGTGGCGAAATCACCGTATTTTTGAAACCGCAAGAGAAAATGGTTTGCTTTGGGGTGAAGGATACAGGGATCGGCATTTCTGCGGAGATGCTGCCGCGTGTGTTTGAACGCTTTTATAAAACCGATCCTTCACGCTCCGATAGGGGTACCGGGCTGGGGTTGTCCATTGCGCGCCATCTGGTTGAAGCCCATTCAGGCCGAATTTGGGCTGAAAGCCAAAAGGGGAAAGGGAGTACCTTCTATTTCACCATCCCCGCAGCGCAATCCTGACCCCCTGTATGGCAATTGGTTGTTAGACCTTTGCCAACCCTCTCAATTCAGATGTTTACATGATGTTAACATTCTGTTAACCAAACGTTGTATCGCCATTAATGACTCCTCAATAAAATATAAGAGTGAAAAAATTTATATGTGAGGAGAAATGTAATATGCAGCGTAAACTATACGCGGTAATGTCTGTTCTTTTATTGGGTGTACTTGTTTTGGCTTCTTGCCAGAGCACACCAACCCCGACCGTACAGGAAACGAAAGTTGTTGAACAAATGGCTACTGAAGTGCCACCCACTGAGATGCCTCCCACTGAGGTGCCCCCAACTGAAACAGTCCCGAGCGAAGGTTTGCTTCCCTTAGTGGATCCATTGACTGTGACGGGCGACATAGTATCCGCCGGAAGCTCGACGGTATTTCCGCTGGCCGAACGGATGGCATCCCGCTTTGAAGATGAAGGATATAGCGGGCACATCACCATCGACAGCATAGGTTCCGGAGCCGGCTTTGAGCGATTT
>JAJFTV010000147.1 GCA_021372725.1 Chloroflexota bacterium
ACCCAACGATTGAAGGCAGTAATTCTTGACGATGATAAAGTGATTAATTCGGATTGTTCTCATGTGATAGAAAACAAGGCTGTTAATGAATATAATGGACTGGAGTGGTTCAGCAGGTGGTTCTTAAAGATGGGTAAGGACGAGGAAGGAACATAGCAGATGTTTGTGGGTGGTGAATTCTATGCCGATACGCGCTGGCAGGTGGATCGCATGGCGATTTCAACTGACGGCATGATCTTTCTCAATGGAGGGAAAGCCTGCCTGATCGTGATCAGTGAATGCCTGCTTGAACACGGGATCAGCAAAATACTGCTGCCTTCCTATTTGTGCCCGACCATCGTGAACACGCTGGAAGGCTGCGGTCTGATCTGTGACTATTACCCGGTCAGGGCGGATCTTTCTATTGACCTGAATGAGCTGGCTCGAAAAGCAGCCCATCACAGGGCAGTCTATTTCATAAACTATTTTGGTTTCAGGCATTCTGCCGTTGTACGGGAATACCTGGTGGGTCTGCGCCAACAGGGGGTAATGGTAGTGGAGGATAATGCCCAGGCCGGGTTTGTAGAGAAGTCCATCGGTGATTTCGTGTTCAACAGCATGCGCAAGCTGGTGCCATACGACGGCGGGTACCTGGTCACTTCGTATGATGTGACTCCTTATATAAAGCGTCATCAAGGCTGTCCAAACCGGCGTCTGCCGGTAATCCGTTTGTACCGCAAACGGCTGGGAGATTACCTATTCGAGGGCATAGGGGGTCGCGGGGAGATGGAGGGGCTGTACGAGCAAGCGGAGCATGATTACGAGACAGACCCGGTAGTGGAAGGCGACCCGCAGGAGCGGTGGCAGATCGAACACCTGGATTGGCAAGCGATCAGGCAGGTGCGTCGGGAGAACTACCGATATCTGCTGGGATTGATTGCTGAGATTCCGGGGGTAACGCCGATCTTCCCTGCACTCCAGGAGGAAAATATGCCGATGGGACTGCCGGTATACGTCTCGAGGGTTCCGCGGGATTGGCTGTTCGACGAGTTGGGGAATGCCGGTATCGGGTTAACCGTTCACTGGGACGACCTGCTGCGTGACCCGCGTCTGAATGAGGATGCGGTCGCGGTGGACATGGCAAGCAGGATGCTGACGCTGGTCATCGACCAGCGCACCAGCCATAGGCAAATGGATTACCTGGCAGAAAACTTGGCTTCGGGTATCAGGAACTACGGTATGTCAGTAAATGTACCAGGTAAAAATGAGCCCTTCACTTTTGAGCAGTGAAGGACGTTTATAATTTTCTCTGCATCCATAACAAATAAAAGAACCTGACCCGGGTGGATGAGGAATGAGACGGCAGAAACCGGATCAATCTTCTTTGACAGGATGTATCGACATCACTCTGTTGGGATCGGCAGTGATTCAGCCAATTCAAGGTCGGCGATCATGGGCCGGTCCTTGCCCCCGATATCCTTAATGCCCTCACGCACGATGGCTTTTTTCTCCGCCAACGGACCCTGGGCATAGACTTTGCCAAGTTCGAATCCCAGCACGCGTAATTCGCCATCGAGCAGCACATCTTCGACCGTACCCAGCCTGGTACCGCCTTCCGTTTGGACTTCGCGCCCGCGCAAGTTGTCTACTAGGGTGAGGGTAGCTGAATCGGGTATGGCTTCCAGGGTTGTTACTACGTCAGAGTTGGAGACAAGCCAGGCGTCGATGCCGCAGACCTGAACCGAGCTGCGGAGAATCGCCTTCTCTTTGCGTCTGATGATGCCCTCAGAACCGATATACACTCCCACGACCTGGTGCATATCGAGGTCGAGATACAGGTCTTTGATCTCTCCCAGTTTCTTGCCGTCCGCAATGCTGATGATGAGCTTGTTGGTAAATCCTTTAGAAGTGATCATCCAAGCCTCCAAAAAAAGTAGAGATTCAGGTGTTTCAACAAGTGAGTCGTCCACGATCCAACCCGTTGATCAGTTGTCAGCCCTAGAAACAATTATATTCTTTTTGTGTCATACACGAAAGCCAAAGACTTGCGGAAATCTGAGTTGCGGAACCGGGATACTGCGTTCTATTTGTAATCTTGAACTGTATTTGGTTAATCGGAAATGACATTATTAAATCAATTTTCCAGGTGTGGCACCTCTGCCACACCCTCTATTTTTAGAAGGTATTCCCTATAATGCTTCTGTCTTCTATTTAGAGCCTCGGCAACAGTGTCATCTGCCAAAGTCTATATAATTGGTCAAGGATAAAAAATACTGGTGGAAACGCTAAATTTACTTGGGCGGTTAAAATCAATCTTGAGAAAATGGCAGGTGTAGGGATACTATTGTGTTCTTTACTTGGTCAGATGTAATGTTCAAGCTTCCTCCAAAAAGGCGCGCGCGTTCATACATTCCTGCAACCCCGAAGTGACCAGAGCGCAGAAATGAATGCACATCCTGATTAAGAAAAACAGCCCCATTATTTTTCACCATGGCTTGAATCTCGTTATCCCCAAAGATTAACTCCACTTGAATAAGGCTGGCATCTGGTGCGTGTTTTCGGATATTGGTAAGGGATTCCTGCACAACCCGGTAAACCACCAGTTCAATATCAGGCGGAAGCCGTTGTTCATTGCCGGATATTGAAAATTCGCATTGAAGTTGGGGGTTATCTTGCTTCAGGTCATTGCATAAGGCGTTAAGCGCCATTGATAAACCGAAATCCTCTAGCACAGGGGGGCGCAACGCAATGCTGATTCGGCGGACGTCATCGATCGTATGTTCAACCAGGCCCTGTAATTCATCCAGCCTGTGTTTTGCAGCCTGTGGATTGCTCCCCATTTCGTTGCGGCATAGTTCTATTCTCTGAGATAAACCGATCAGGTCTTGTACGGTACCATCATGCAATTCGTGTGATAAACGTTGGCGTTCCTCCTCCTGGCTGACCAACTCTTTGTGGGCATACTGACGCAACATCGAATGTTGTTCTGCTAGACGAATGACCATCTGATTGAAGGCAATGATCAGGGAGCGAATTTCTAGTGGTCCTTGGATCGGCGTCGGGTGAAAAACACTGCCGGGAACTGCCATCGCAGCATTTTTGGCAAGCAAGGTGATGGGGTGTGTAATTCTGGTGATACTGACAGACAGCATGATAAGTGAAAAGAGTGCGCCCAGAACAAATAATCCAATCAGTACCGGTTGATAAATAAAAGTTGGCAGTACACCTGCCTTCCAGGGTTCTATGAGGATCACCCCATGATCTGATCCTGGCAAGGCAGCGTATGAAACTACGATTTCATCTGATGTACCGGTGGCGACCATTTTTCTGCTGACAGGAATTTTATTGTCAATGAAGGCTAACAGGTCAGCCTTTTCTAAAGGTACCCCCGTAACATTTACGACAGAACTGGCCTCAAAGTCTCCGCGTAGATTGATCATGTACAATTGGCTGTCTGCATCCGGAATAATGGATTTTAATTGTGAGTTCATTTCGAATAGCGTAGGTGTCGAACCGGGAGTGGAGACCTCTGAAAGGGTTTTGGCAAGTAATTGAACCTGAGCCGTGTTACGCTGGAGAACCAGGTTGAGCGCTAATTTATTCATTGCTGAAGAGATCACCATTATTGAGAGCAGCCCAAAGAAAACCAAGGGAAAAACAGAAGCCCATAATAGCTGGGAGCGAATAGAGGACCGGTTTGAATCGTATGTATTATCTGTCCCCAAGGCTTGAGACGGGTTTACCCGTTGTTCACTCTTCATCGGTTTCTAACGTGATCCAGCCATATTGGATTGCTTTTGCAATTGCTTCAGACCTGTTGCAAACATTCATCTTCCCGTAGATGTTACGCAAATGCACTTGAACGGTTTGAGGACTGATCCCCAATTCAGCAGCGATGGCTTTGTTCGAGTGTCCGTGTGCTGCGACACGCAGAACCACCATTTCTCGTTCCGTGAGTCCCTCAGGCATATTTTTAATGCGGTATGGCTGGTGCCCGCGTAACCTGTTGACGAGTTTTGTGTTGATCCTCGGCGACAAAGCAGTCTGTCCGCGATATACCAATCTGATTGCTTCAGCCAACTCTTCTCCGCTGGATGTTTTTAACAGGTAACCGCTTGCGCCGGCTTCAAGCAGTGGAAAAACGTAACTGTCGTCATCATAGGCGGAGAGGATCAAGACTTTAATGTTTGGATATTTCGTTGTGATCATTCGGGTGGCTTCGATGCCGTTCAAATTCGGTAAACGAACATCCATCACAATAACATCCGGTTGAAGGACTGACACCCTTTGAACTGCTTCAAGACCATCCGATGCCTCGCCAATCACATGCAGATCACTGAATTGTTCCAGGAGTTGATGTGTCCCCTCTCGGACGATTTTATGGTCTTCGACCAGCAAGATTGATATACTCATGTGCTTATCTCACACAACGATGTGGAAAAACACTCTACCTGATTTCAGTTAGCCGTCTTACTCGTATTAGTGCATGAATTGCCGTCTGGATAATTATAAGATAAATAGGCTATTTCCAAAATTTTATAAGGAGACGAATATGCAAAACATTGATCCGGCAGCAACTGCACTTGTTTTAATCAGCGCAGCCCTGGTCTTCGTAATGACGCCAGGGTTAGCATTTTTTTATGGAGGGTTGGTTCGCCGAAAAAATGTCCTCACCATCATGCTTCAAAGCTTTATGTCAATGGGCGTGGTCACGATCATTTGGGTCTTTGGAGGATTCAGCCTGGCTTTTGGGGGAGATATTGGCGGGATTATTGGCGACCTGCGCTACTTTGCTCTTAACGGCGTTGGCCTGGAGCCCGGCGTAGTTGCAAATGTGCAGCAAAGCATTCCCTTCCTCGCCTTCTTTATTTTTCAGGAGATGTTTGCGGTCATTACTCCTGCTTTGATCACTGGGGCGTTTGCTGACAGGGTGAACTTCAAAAGTTATTTGATCTTCCTCGTTTTTTGGAGCATCCTGGTTTACATACCTTTGGCGCATTGGACCTGGGGTGGAGGTTTTCTGGCGCAGTTGGGGTTAATCGACTTTGCGGGCGGGATTGTGGTGCACATGAGCGCCGGTTTTGCTGCCCTGGCATCCGTTTTCATCGTTGGCAAGCGCAAGATATTACCCGGCGAGAAGACTTTACCTCACAATATTACGTATGTGGCGTTAGGGGCAGCC
>JAJFTV010000148.1 GCA_021372725.1 Chloroflexota bacterium
TCTGGCCGGGTTGGATGCCACTGTCTTTGTTCCATTGGTGGATTTCAAGTTTACCAACGATACCCCCTATTGGCTGCTGATGGAAACCTATGTCAACCCCAGTTACAGTTCACTGGTGTGGAAGTTTTATTCCACCAGCGACGGGCGTTCAGTGGAATGGCAGACCAGCGGTGTGACCAATGTGGTGGAAGCGCCCGATCCGCTTTATCGTGAAAACCCGGAGTTGGCACAGGGAGAGGTCAAACAGGTGGATTGGGCTGCCGATGGAGCAGACGTGACCATCAATCGCCAGGTTTATCGCGACGGACAGATCATCAACGAGGATGTATTCCAAACCCATTACCAGCCCTGGCAGGCCATCTTTGAATACGGCCCCGGCACCGAAGGCATGCCTCCCGAAGAAAATGGTGACAGCGGCACCGAGTAATCCATCGGTATGGGTATTACGTCACGAAACACACGAAATCATTTTTGATATTTTTCGTGGTTTTCATGGTTTGATTTTCCGCTGTAACAGGATTGCACTCTCTCAAGCATCCAAGTGCTGCACCGCTTAATTTTGTTTGTACGATCAACTGATTCATTTGCGCCAGCAGGTTTATGCCTGCTGGCGTATTTGTTGATGGTTTTCTATAATTTACACAAAAGACACCAAATAGTCACTTGTTTTTTCTTCGCCCCGTGACAATCGTGTATAGGGTCTGGTCATTAAGCAACCGGTTATTGGCTGACCTTGAAGTTCCACACGGCGCTCCAGGCTCCATTTTCGGGAATACTGTTCTTCGCCCTCACCCGCCAGTAATACGTGCCGTTCGAAAAAGGATTCTCCGATGTAAAACGGAGGATCCCGCTCTCCAGCGTTTTGTTCTCGATCGTCGTGGTAAACGTCGACGAACTGCTGATCTGGATCTGGTATATATCCCCGTATGGAACCGAGTTCCAGGTGAATTCAGGGGCGGAGATAGTTACCGTGGCTCCGTTCGCCGGAGACAGCAGCGCAGGCGCGGCCGGGATTACCGGGCGGATGGTTATCGTACGGGCTGTACTCCATCCGCTCCAGTTGCCGGCTGCATCGCGTGCCCTCACCTGCCAGGTATACTTTCCCGGATCCAGAATGGCAGGCTTGTAATACGTCACGGTGAGATTATCCGCTGACTGCACCACCACAGGGGTTTCTGCGGTGGAGGTAATCTGGAACTGATAGTATTTCGCTCCGCTCACCGCATACCAGGTGAATTTGGGTGTTCCCCGTACGGTCACATTGTTGGCCGGGGTGTACAGTTTGGGTGCATTGGGCGGCACGTTATCGATCAATATGCTGCGATATGTGCTCCACAGTCCCGGTACATCCAGATAATTGATCGAACGCATCTTCCAGTAATACCTGCCGTCGGTGAGCTCGCTGGTCAGGGTAACTTGTGTAATATCCTCTGTGAATATCGCTTCATACTCCCGGCTGGTAAAAGCGGTGCTGTTATCCAGCCAGACTTCATACCGCACTTCGTTGCTACCGTCCGTCACCGCCCTCCATTCCAGGGTGGGAGTACGGTTCTGGGTGGCAAATCCGTTCGCCGGGCTGACCAGCACGGGCGCCTTCAGCAAGGGCGGGGTGATGGTCAGGCGCCGGGCTGGGGTCGCAAACCATGTGTTTTCCAGCTGCACCCTCAGTACCCAGGTGTACTTCCCAACGGGCAATAGCGATGCAGCAGGAACCGTGTGGCTGGTAACAAGGCCAAGCGTTGCTTTATAACTATCCCCTCCGACCTCCGGTGTCACCTCCAATTCATACCCCTTGGCTCCGCCAACAGCAATCCAGGTAAACAACGGCGTGGTGTCGGTGGTAAATGCCGCCTCGGCAGGCGCCTTTTGGAACGTCACCACCAAACCACACACTGCAGACCAGTCCGACCCATTCCCGGCTGCATCAATGGCTTTGGCGCGCCAATAGTAAACGTCGTAGGGCCGTGCGGAAACGGTTGCTATGGTGCTGGTGGTTGTTTTTTCCCACACTACATTACTGAAATCTGATACATTGGAAAGCTGGAAGTGGTATGTTTTCGCTCCGCCCACTGCCGTGACAACCAGCGAGGGGGTGGTGTCTGGTGTGGAGATATTATTCTTGGGTGTATACAGCTCTGGTATGGCCGGGGCGATAGTATCCACGGTGAACAAACGTGAGGCTGACCATAAGCCATTTGTCCCGATGTCATCAATTGCCCTTACACGCCAGTAATACTTGCCATCCGTCAGTGAATCTGTGCTGTAGCTGGTGATACCCTCTTCCAATACTTGATCTACCAGGTTGGGTGAAAAAGTGGTCGATTTGCTGATTTGCAGTTGATATTTCACGCCGTTGGTGACAGTGTTCCATGAAAAATCCACTGTATTGTCATTGGTGAGGAAACCATTAGCAGGCGAGATTACGGTAGGCGCTACCGGCGGAGTCATCGATTTAAACTGCAGTGTCGGAGACCAGGTCTTCCATGTCAACCCAAACCTAGCTCGGATCCTCCAGTAATAAGTTTTCCCATTGGTCAGTGCTGTGCCATAAGTAAACTTGGAAGAGGGTGTTGTTGTATTGACCACATAGCTGCCGAATGTTTTGCTCAAAGACAACTGGATGGTATACAGGTTGGCTCCAGAGATATCATCCCAATCAAATATTACTTTGTTGGTAGCCAACCTTTGATCATACGATGGTGAATATCCAACGATCGTATGGATCACAGAACTGGAAGTTTCCGTTGCCATCCCTGATGTGTAAACCGTGATTGCCACCTGGTCAGAATTGAGTAAATGTCTGGCAGGTACCTGAGCGGTTAATTTCGTTCCACTTTGAAAATTGGTTGGTAATGCAGTATCATCCCATAGTATTTCCGAGTTTGTTTGGAAATCGGCTCCAATCACCGTCAAGGTAAAAGTTGGGCTGTTGATAAATGAGTAATTTGGAGAAATGCTTGACAAAGTAGTGACCATTACACAATTTTTTGTCACTGCCGTGTAAGGTATTGAAGCAATCCAGTTTTGGAAAGCTGTATCAGTGGGCATGCACAGGGTTGTCCCTGCAAAGTAAAAACGCTCAAGATTGACCAGGTTTGTCAGTTCCAACGGCAAGCTGCCTGCTAATGGGTTGCTATCGATATATAAATGTGTAAGATTTGTCAGATTTCCGAACTCCGCAGGCACCGATCCGATCAGCTTATTATCGTAAAGGGATAAAATAGCAAGGTTAGTCAGATTGCCCAGTTCTGAGGGGATTGAGCCACTCAGTGCATTATATCCGAGACCCAATACCGAGAGATTGGTTAAATTTCCCAATTCTGCCGGGATAACCCCACTTAGCTGATTAGCGCCAAGTGTCAATTCTGTTAAATTTGTTAGATTTCCCAACTCTTCCGGAATCTCACCGCTCAGTTGATTATCATCAAGATAAAGTGCGGTTAACTTTGTTAAATTACCGATTGAGTATGGAATTGTCCCTGTAAAACGATTGGAATAAAGAGAAATTACTTCCAAATCAGATAGATATCCTATGTCTGAGGAAATTTTTCCGGCAAGGTGATTCCCATGAAGGTACAATTCCTTCAGATCATCCAGATACCACACACTATCTGGGATATTAAACTCCAATTCATTCTCGCTAAGATCAAGATAGACTAGATCATCCAAATAATCCATATCTGGAATGATTTGTCCAGAAATTTGATTATTTCCAAGATCCAATACTGTCAAATTCGATAAATTTACTAATTCTCCAGGGATTGTATCGGATAGCTTGTTGGAGTGAAGCCAGAGTTCTGTCAGATTGCTCAAATCTCCCAACTGATATGGAATCCTACCAGATAGTTGATTTGAATCCAAGTCAAGCACTACCAGATTGGCCAGATTTCCAATTTGTGACGGAATGGTTCCTGTTAGTGAATTATCCATCAGTACAAGGTATCTTAAATTAGACAGATTGCCAATCGTTGTAGGAATGGTTCCGGTAAGTTTGTTTTGATCAAGGTATAACTCTGTCAAATAAGGCAGATTTCCTATCGCTGTGGGTATGGTTCCAGCCAGATTATTATCGGATAAAACCAATGATTGAACATAACCATTTGCACATCCAACACCTTTCCACAAACATGGAGCATTGTTGGTAAACCATCCGTTATCATCAGTCCAACTTGCCCCTTTCGTTGAAGTATAAAAAGTGGATAGTGCGTTGCATTCACTTTTGGGCATCCCAATTACAGCAGAACAACTCGTAAAAGCAGCCGTTGAACAGTTTGTTGTGACATAAGATGTGGGAATTGCGACAATCCAGGTCTGGAATGCTTCATCCGCAGGCATACACAGGCTTGTTCCAGCAAAGTTGATCCATTGAAGATTGGTCAGATTGGTTAATTCTAATGGCAAGCTGCCTGATAGCAAATTATTGTAGAGGTATAGATACTCGAGATTTATCAGATTTCCCATTTCTGCCGGAACAGAACCCTCCAGCAAATCATCTCCAAGGTGTAATTTCGTTAATTGTGTCAGGTTTCCCAACTCGACAGGAATAGATCCTGTGAATGCATTCTCACCAAGATCCAGTTCTGTCAACAGGGTTAAATTTCCAAGCTCCGTGGGGATTTCCCCCGATAGCTGATTTCCCAAAAGCCCCAAACTTGTCAATTTAGTCAAATTTCCCAACTCTGTCGGTATGGTACCTGTAAATTGATTGTTGGAAAGCCATAAACGCGTTAAATTGGTTAAGCTGCCAATTTCTTCCGGTATGGTACCGGATAGTTGATTACTATCCAGATCGAGAGTAGTCAAATTGACCAGATTACCTATTTCCTTCGGGATCTCTCCTTCTAACTCATTGACATAAAGTTCCAGAGTTACCAAATTGGTCAAATTCCATATCTCGGCTGGAATTGTACCTGTCAGGTAATTATGATCAAGTGATAATTCTTTCAAATAGGTCAGGTTTCCCAATTCTGCCGGGAGGGTACCCATTAGCTCACTCTCGGATAAATTCAAAGATTCAACATGTCCATTTACACAACCAACACCCTCCCAAAAACAAGGGGCGTTGGTAGACAACCAGTTAGGCTTGTCAGTCCACGACCCCCCATTACGTGCCGAATCATATAAAGCCGTTAACCCTTCACACTCACTTTCGGTTATTCCGTTCACTAAACTACAATCGATGAAACCGCCCGTTGCGCAGTAGGTTGTGACAAATCGGGTAGGTATTCCTTCAATCCAGGCTTGGAAGATCTTGGTTGGTGGCATACACAAACTTGTTCCGGTGAAGTTGATCTCAACAAGATTAACCAGATTCGTTAAACCCGTTGGTAAGCTGCCGGATAACTGATTATCGTGAAGATAGAGTGCCGTTAATTGGGTCAGGTTCCCCATTGTTGATGGAACAGATCCAGTAAGTTGATTACCGTTGAGCAGCAATGTCGTCAAATAGGTCAGATTCCCGAGCCCTGACGGAATACTCCCCGATAGATTATTCGCGGATAAGCTCAAAGATTGCACATGCCCCTCTGAGCAACTCACGCCAAACCATGTACAAGGCGTATCGGTTGATAACCAATCGGTATTATCTGTCCAGTTTGTCCCATTTGTTGAATTATACAAAGTGGTTAATGCATTACATTCGCTTTCCGGGATCCCGGTCACAGCAGAACAATCGGTGAAAGCGACCGAGCAATTTTCTGTCACCGATTTGGTGGGGATTGCCGCAATCCAAATCTGGAAAGTTTCATTGGTGGGCATACAAAGATCTGTCTCAGAGAAATTGATATCCTGAAGGTTCACCAAACTTGTCAACTCAACCGGCAGGCTGCCGGACAACGGATTATTGTTAAGATAAAGCGTCGCCAAATAAGTTAAATTTCCCAATTCTGTTGGGATACTTCCCGACAGGTTATTCGAAGATAGATTTAACGATTGAACATACCCGTCTGTGCAACTCACTCCATACCATGAACAAGGGGTATCAGTTGCTAACCAGTCGGTAGAATTTATCCAGTTCTCTCCGTCCGTTGCATAATATAGAGCGACTAACGCTTCACATTCGCTTTGGGGAATCTCGGTTCCGGATGCACAATCCGTGAAAGCCCCCGCCAGCGGTGCTGCAGTTTTTTCGCTGTCGAGCACTACCACCGGTCCCACACTTTGGGCTTGAACATCCCGGGGTGGTATCTGAGCCAGGATCATTGAAATGAAAACAATGAATCGAAAACAGACAGAAAATGTTTTCGATAAGATTTTCAAAAATCTTGAGCTATTCTGTATGTGTTGCAACATCTTTAATCCTATATTATGAATTATTCAATTGTTAAGGAATATTTGGATTGGAGCTAATTTTATTATAACGATCCGATCATAAAACACAAGTGACTCGAGAGTGTCGAAAGGTGTAGTTTTTCAGAATCTTTATATTATGCGAATAATACCAGGTTTCTGCCCCTTCCTGGCTTGAGCTTAACCCTTTGAACAAGACAGGAAGCCTCATTTATCATCCGGTTTGGCTTGTTCTGCCCAGGCCAACGAGACAACATTCTGAATAAATGCCCCCTTGCCGTCGGTGTATTTCTCGCGATCAGTGCAGTATTTTTCAGCCAGCTCGATCTTTAACTGTTCATATTGCTTTGCCATCTCTGGGTGCCGGATCAGGTAATCCCTGAACAGGATATGGTTTTGCCATTCATCGCTATCCTGCCCAAAAACGTGCAGATGTATTGTGCATGGATTCCCGTAATCAAAATAATGACGGTTCGGTACGCCGTTCTCACCCTTGTATACATAGCCGAGCTCCTCCAGAGGCTTTACCAGGGCATATCCCGCCTCAAAACTGGTGACAGCCACACCAATGTCGATAATCGGCTTGGCAGCAATGCCGGGGATGGCCGTGCTGCCTAGATGTTGTACATCCCGAATTACTTCGCAATTCGGGATGTACTTGATAATCAACAGAATGCGTTCTTTTTCTGCCTCGAACAGGTCTTTCCATTCGGAGTGATATGGGACCAGCCGCACAATGCCTTTTTCCAGACCAATTTTCGGGTTCATGTTACTCTCTAATGAAATTTATACTATGCAGCCAGTTTGTATCCCAGCGCAAAGGCCTGATCCATGACATCCTTTTGAGCGGTGATCTCGCCGGGCCTGTCTGCCGACCCGTATACGATGCCGGCAATTTCACAATCCAGATAGCCAAACATATCCTGAAAGGTGTGAATCGCATTGATCGCGCCGGACGAATTGACGTCTGTATCGCCGAAGGACAGCAAAATGCCAATTTTTTTCCCTTCGAACACACTTTCGCCGGTCTTCAGAAGCGCATACCAGCGGTCAATACACAGCTTCATCTGGGCGCTCATGGTAAAGAAATAAATCGGGCTGGCGAGGATGATTACATTCGCCCAGCGGATCTTTGGGTAGATTTTTTGCATATCATCCTTGATTACACACTCCGGTTTGCTATTTCGACATTCATCACATGCGGTGCATGGACGGATCTTCATGGCATCCAATACAAACTGTTCCACCTCGGCGCCGTTTTCCAGTGCCCCTTTGATTGCCTGATCCGCCAGCGCAGCGCTGTTGCCGTTCCGGCGCGGGCTGCCTTTGAGTACAAGTATTTTTTGAGCCATCTTTCACTCCTTTTTCTTGTGACAATGATACCGTTTGTCAACCTCGGAACCGGTAAGCGTTCGCAGCGCTGACAGCAGATGCGATAAAAATCGATCAAACGCTTCAGGCAAACCGCTTTTCATACAGATCCTGGTCATACGGCGCACGCCTTCCGATGCAATTTTTACGTGGGCAAAGTTGACAGCTTTCAAAGCGATTCTCCGATGGGAAGCGGATGCCGGAGATCGATTTGACCGGCACCATCAGGAAGCTGTCTGTCAATTTCACGCCGATCTGTCTGTCCAAACCATCCATTGCATCAAATAACAGACGCTGCTGGGTGATGGGCCAATCTTCCAGCGAGCCAGGACCCATTGCCGATGTCCTGGGTAATTGATACTGCCCCTTGAGATAATCAACCAGGGCGCGGCTGGCCGACCTCAACGCCGATTCCCGGATGGCATCAGCCCAATATTGGTACAGCATGTCAGGCATCCCTTTTGACCAGGCTTCCAGCTCTTCACCGCAGGTGGCCAGATAGAAAAATACCCTGTGAACAGGCTCCAGATTGACCCGCAGTACCCGGCTGGTAAAACGGATTCCGTTAATCAGCACACTGTCATGCTCTTTTTCTTCGATATACCCGATGCGAAAAGCAGCTTTGGGTTTGGCAACCGCACGAGCTTCGGCAGCAATCCGCACGAACTCGGAATAGAGACGACTGTCCGGGTGAATGTGCAGGTGTTTCGCGAGAAATGCAATATTCGGCCTGAAACCGATCGGATCGAGCACACCGTATTCCATCAGGATCTCCAGTGGATTTCCCGGTTTACTATTTGGTCATAATCCGGCATCGATCTTTCGTATTCCATCGACATCAGGGGGGATGAGAAAATAAAATCGGCCGTTGCCCTGTCACAGGCCACCGGGATGTTCCATACAACAGCTATGCGTAACAGAGCTTTGACGTCCGGATCATGAGGAAGGGGTTCCAGCGGATCCCAGAAGAATATCATGATGTCAATTTGTTCCTCGGCGATTTTGGCGCCCAACTGCTGGTCACCACCCAAGGGTCCACTGCGCAATTTGGTGATCGGCAATTGCAGCGCTGCCTCCAGAACCATACCGGTTGTGCCTGTGGCATACAAATCATGTTTTGCCAGGTTACCTTGATTGTACAGTGCCCATTCCAGCAAGTCATCTTTTTGATTATCATGTGCTACCAGGGCAATTCGTTTTCTCTCGTGCATTAAGATTCTTTTTTGTGTCATTTACAACCTTCCTGTCCAATAAAACAATGCCAACACTTGAAAATACTGATGAGTGCGCCAGATTTTCACCGGTCGACCGGCGGCCGGGACGTCTCATCCACCTTCAGTTGAAAAACATCCGGACGGGCATAATGACCGACAACGTCAAAATCCAGTTTACTCTGTACTACCTGCGACATGTCCAGGTCTGCATACAAAATTCCTTCTTCGTCGAATAACGGTCCTGCCAGCACCTGGCCCAGTGGGGAAATGATCACACTCCCACCACGGCACATGATCTCAGGCTGACTTGCAAGATCTTCAATTCCCGGCAGATCGGCCGGGTACATCGATTTGGTCACAAACTGGTTGCAGCCCAGCACAAAGCAGCGTCCTTCCAGCGCAATATGGCGCAGGGTAGCCTGCCATACCTCGCGGCTATCGGCGGTGGGTGCCAGATAGATCCGTACTCCTTTAGCGTACAGCGCCATACGGGCCAGCGGCATGTAATTTTCCCAGCAGATCAATCCCCCCAAACCCCCAAAGGGTGTATCCACAACGGTCAACGTGCTGCCGTCTCCCTCTCCCCATACAATTCTCTCCGAGGCGGTCGGTTTGAGCTTGCGGTGCTTGCCCAGCAATGACCCGTCAGGGCCAAAGTAGAGCATGGTGCAGAACAGAGTTCCACCGCTGTAAGCCGCATCCCGTTCGGTGATGCCCATAACCAGATAAGCTCCAGCTTTTCTGGCAGCCTTCCCCAGCCGCTCGGTCAGCGGGCCCGGCACTTCGACAGAATTTTCCCAGTAGTGCTGCCAGGTCTTGCGACCCACATCCGAGCGACTGCCCACCACACTACCAAAGGTGAGCCCGCGCGGATAGGCGGGGATGTACGATTCGGGAAACAGGATCAAATCAGGTTGATGGGTTTCCGTTTCAGCAATCAACCGGCAGGCTTTTTCCAGCGTTGCCTGGCGGTCAAATAATACCGGCGCAGCCTGTACAACTGCTGCCTTAAGGATGGGGAAGAGACCAGACATGACAAGCTCCTGAAAAGGTTATAGGACGATTTTATCATCTACCAGGTGACTCTGACGGTAGTTGATCTTTTCCAGTACACATGTCAGGATGTATGCCAGCCCAATACCGGCCAAATGCCGGCAATCGACTGTGTCAGGCCCACGAGCGGCAGGTTTTGATAAATAAACAGAGGCAACTCTTCACGCTGCCTCTGTTAGGTGAAATACATTTTTTACAGACAACTTATAACAGAAAACGCTGTTAATAAACTGGTTCGCGCGGAGTAATGATCCAGAGGAACACGTAGATGACCATCCCGGGCCCACCGAGCAAAGTAGCTACTACAAAGACAAGCCTCACCAGGGTGGGATCAACATTAAAATACGTGCCCAACCCTCCACACACGCCCCCTAACATTTTTTCCGTACTGCTTCGAAAGAGTTTTCGGGATTGCATGCTTTTACTCCTGTTTGGTTTCATCCTCTGATGGGGTGGCATCCACCACTTGCGGGGAGACTGGTCTTTTCACAACAGGTTCTTCCGGAACCACAATCATCAAAACGATATAAACCCAAAAACCTGCACTACCGGTGAGCAGCAGCAGAACAAAAATCAGACGTATAATCGTCGGATCGACGGTGAAGAAATCGGCCAATCCGCCACACACCCCGCCGATCATGCGTTCAGTTCTGCTCCGATACAAGCGTTTATCATTCATGGTTACCTCCACACATAATCAATATACGTTATAGGAGCAGGAAAGTTGCGATCCATGCCCAAATATCTGTCACAGAATCACCTTGACCCGTGAATCGGCTCCCAGCATCTTGTACAAGGAGTTCAACTGTTCCCGGCTTTCGGCAGAGAAAGAGACAGAAACCGACAGGTAATTGTTCCTGGCGCTGTATCTTGTCGAGAAGGATTCGGGAAGAAGATCAGGAATGTGCTGGATGATCACCGCTCTGACAAACTGCTCAAAATCATCCTCATCCAGACCAATGACCTTGATCGCATATTCACATGGGAAAACGAGTTCGAATTCTTCCATCCTGATCCTGCCGGTGCTTGATTTCAAGGTAATTTTACCAAAAGATAGTTAGGGGCGTCTGTTTTTCTTTTCTGACGCCTCTTTACAGCATAACAAGAATGGAGGATATCCCAATCGGAATTGTCATTCTGATGGGTCATTTCGCAACAAACCCTCAGCAGGACAAAAGGAGGGGTATTTCCAACAATGACCCGCTAATCACAGGCTCTTCGGCAGTTGTTTATCAGGATCAAAAAGTGACTGCAATCTGCAGCTAAATTGGATTGGCAGTGAGGAATGTAAAATAGGCTGCCTGCTTTTTAGGCCATTTCAACCAGCCGGCAGGATCCGTTCACTTTACTCGTACCGCAGTGCCTCCACAATATCGCGCCGCGCGGCCTGCCTGGCAGGTACAATGGCAGCAACAACACCCAGCAAAATCCCGGCTGCAATGGCTGCCAGGACACCGCTAAATGGAAAATTGAAAATCATCGGAAAACCGAAGCTTTTCAGCGAATTGGTCACCATGTACCCCAAATAAAGTCCTGACAGAATTCCGAAAGCGGTTCCCAAACCCGCCATGATCAGCGACTCGACGCTGATCATCTGGGTGATCTGTTTGCGGGTTGTACCAACTGCCCGCAGCAGGCCAATCTCGCGTGTCCGTTCGATCACACCGATGGCAAGTGTATTGATCATGGCAATCAACGATGGAATGGTCAAAAAGATCACCATGGCAATCACCCCGGCATAAGCCGCATTGAACATCTTCAACATTTCATCCATGTACCCCCGTCCGTCGATCAGCCGGAATTGAGGATATGCCTTCACGACTTCGCGTATCTTCGTTTCAACCACCTGAGAGTCTGCCCCTGGTTTGAGATTTACCTGCACCAACACGTCGGTGTTGCGATGGAAATCTTCGGCCAGGTTGGTTTGGCTGATAAAGCCGGTTTCGATTTTTACATTCAGAAAATCACCCCCCACTGCTAGAACGTGATAAGACTGTACACCATCCGGTGTCGTCAGATCAATGTTGTCTCCCACGCTAATTCCAGCCATCGATGCGAGAAGCCCGTTGACAACAATATTTCTACCCTCACCCAATGCCGCATAGGCTTCATCGGGATTGCCCTTTGAAAAATCCAGCCCGCTTACCTGTGGATAAGTAACCGGATCAATTGCCATGAGCGAAATGGACTGATCGTTTACCCGGCTGGGGGCAAAACGGAGAGAACTGACCACCGCCACATCATCGATTTGAGAAATGCTCTCCGCCATCGAACTGTCAGCGCCTACATCAGAGCCCCACAGTGAAACAGAGGGTGGAAGCAGCAAGAAATCGCTGCCCAGGTTCTTGCGGATGACACTTTCGAAACCGGTCACCATGCTCGACATCATGGAAGCCCCCATCACCAGTATGGCCATGGCGATTAATGTAGTGCTGGCAGTGATGGCCGTGCGGGAAGGCTGGCGTGACAGGTTTCCTTCGGAAATTTGTAGTATTCCGCTGCGGGCATAGAGGAACGAAAGCAGCCTGCCAAACAAATTGGCGATCGGATTCACCAGCCCAGGTATAGCCAAAATGAGCCCAACGATAAAAAGAACACCTCCCAAAGCCAACAAGCCGGTGTTTTTAGTCATCAAGGCCACCACAGCCAGAGCAACCATCACCACCCCGCACCAAAAGCTGAAACCGGTCATCTGCCTCCACGTCACCTGACCCACAACCGGCCTTAATGCTTCCAGCGGTGTGATACGGCTGGCCTGACGGGCAGGGAGAAGCCCGGCCAGCAGCGTTACACCAATTCCCATGACAATGCTGCCAATTAAAGTTGCAGGCGTGATGACCGGCAGCCCCAGGTTGATGTTGAGAAACTGCTGCATGACCGGACTGATTCCCTTCACAACCAGCATGGCCAGCAGATAACCCACTGCAACCCCGCCTGCCGTACCGATAATTCCCTGGATCAATCCTTCGACCAGAAATGTACCCATGATGACCTGCCGGCTGGCTCCCAGCGCCCGCAGCATTCCAATATCCCGCCGGCGTTCAGCAACAATGGTTCGGAATGAGTTAAAGATGATAAAACCTCCCATTAGCAAACCCAGTACGCCCAGCAGGTTGAGCATGACCTCGGCCAGTTTCAGATTTTGCATTAATTCTGAATTGGATGCCAGAACGCCAATCTGGTAGTTCTGACCCAAGGTACGAATGATGGCTCCCTCAACCTCACCGCGAGCTTTCTCATCCAGCACATCAAAATTCACCTCGATGGAGTTGATTCTGTCTGACAGGTCCAGCATAACCTGGGCTTTTTTTAGTGTCACCAGCACTTCTTCATTACCGGTTTGCATGCGGGGTGGTAATAACCCGACAATCGTGAGGCGGGTATCACCTTTTACCGATGGCAGCCGCAAAGTATCGCCAATTTTCAGATCCAAATCATCCGCCAGGCTTTCAGTGATCACTGCTGCCATCTCGTCACCTGCTTCCAGAAACCGTCCGCTTTGAACAAGATAGGCATGCATGGCGGTCGCCTGGTCAATATCGATCCCGATCAGGTTTACCGCACTGACCGCATCCTGCACCCCGGCGTCGTTGTCGAAATAATTCTGGGGAATATTAATGGCCCGGTTGATATAACCGGATACAGTGCGCACCCCATCCAGGTTAGCCACCTTTTGTGCATTCGCTGCATCAAACGCATCGGATGTCTTCTGGGAGATGGTTGCGTCCACCTGCCCGGCTGCGGCCATCAGATTTGCCTGAAGCGATACAATTATGGTGGGGATCATCGAATTGAGGCCGAAGACCACCAGCACGCCAAAGAAAACCGCCAGCGTGGTCAGCAATGTGCGAAGTTTCCGCCTGAACAGGTAACGAAATGCCAGAGTAAACTGTATTCTCATTTTGGGCCTCTCCATCAATCTCCACTGATGCGGAGCTTTTCCACAACTGCTTTACGGTCATTCCCGGGTTCCAGGATCGTCTCGTCAATGATCGAGCCGTCCTTGAGGAAGAGAATCCGGTCGGCATAAGCAGCGATGCGGGGATCATGGGTAACCATCACCACCGCGCGGTCATATTCATCGGCTACTTTACGCATCAGAACGGCAATTTCATCGGAGGCATGGGTATCCAGGTTTCCAGTGGGCTCATCGGCCAGGATCAGCGCCGGTTCAGTCAGAAGCGCCCTGCCGATGGCCACCCGCTGCTGCTCTCCGCCGGAAAGCTGATCGGGCCGGTGGTTTATCCGGTCAGCCAAACCCAAACGGTTCAGCCACAGGGCAGCTTTGTGGTGAGCTTCCGCAGCGCGCACCCCATCCAGTGTCATCGGCAGGGCAGCGTTCTCCACCGCCGTCAGCACGGGGATAAGATTGTAGAACTGGAAGATGAAACCGATCTTCCGTCTGCGCAATTCCGTCAGCCGCTGATCAGACAGATCGGCCAGGTTTTCACCGTCAATGATGACATTTCCCGCCGATGGATGATCCAACCCGCCCAGTAAATGGAGCAAGGTGGATTTGCCGCAGCCGCTCGGGCCCATCACGGCAACAAACTCGCCTTGTTTCACCTCCATCGATATGCCACCCAGCGCCATCACGGAGGCAAGACCGGAACCATATACTTTTTTCAAATCACTGGCGGATACTATTGACATTTTGGTCTCCTGATATTTAATTCAAACTTGGGTTTTTACGCGGCCTGCCGCGTTGTTTCTGTTCGGGTTCTGGCATGGGTTGTTTCTGGATCTCTTCCAGGCGGGAGTCAATCATATCCAGCCAGCGTAAATCAGCCTCCAGATGCATGATAGCCTTATCCAGCAGGAAAATTTGTGCCAGCTCGGTTCTGGGATTGGTATTATTCCGCTGTCCAGTCAACTGGTGAAGATCTTGATAAATCAGACTGCGTTGAACCTGAATGACCTGCCGTGAATCAATGCTTTTTTCTCCAATACTCAACATAAGCTTAACAAAAAATTCATCGTGCTGATGATCTTCGGGTATTCCGCTCAGATACCACCTTTCCAATTCCTCCTGTCCCGAGGGGGAAAGAGAATAGATGTGCTTCTCAGGCCCACCGGCTTGCTCAACGCCGTCCTGTACGATCAGGCCGCTCTCTTCAAGGCGGGCCAGGGTGGTATAGATTTGGGCAGGCTTTACATCCCATACATCATCCCCGCCCACCAATGCCTCAAATGCAGCCCGCAGCTCATACCCATGCCGTGGATGCTGTGCCAGCAAACCCAGGATCGCGTGACGAATAGTCATAAATTAATCTGCTCTACAAGTTTATAGTTTATATAATAAATCAAAATTTTTACAAAGTCAAGAGGTATCCGGATTGGGTAATACCGCAAGAATCGGGTAGGGTGGGTGAGTGGGTGGAAAGTTCTACCGGCCTCAAACAAGTATGTTCCACACCCCTCCGCCCACCCAACTGGTTATGGAAACAAATCATATTTTGTCACATCAAGTTTACCAACATCGCTATCGCGATCTTCTTCCGGGAAGAAACCAATAACCTTTTCCAGATTTGGATAATCATGAAAATATATCCTTGGGCGGTCTCCTCATTTCATTCGGAGTGACAACCAGGGGAAAAACCTGCCTTCCTTGTCATACGGCAGTAGGGGAAGGACTTTGTTCTCCCGCATCCGCCTGTAAGCCTGTGGTGATTTAGCCCATTGTGGAAATGATATACCGGATGAGAATTGGGAGTTTTCGCAATTTTGCGTAATCCCATTTTCAACACCCTCTCATTTCTTGTGATAATGTTCTATACTTAGATACATTAACAGGAAATCTGTGCGCCTGAGAATTCGGAACAATTCCCTGTGCAACCAGCCTGAATGGCAATCCGGTACACCAATACATGGATTCGAACTACAACCGCGCCAGACAGATCAAAAACAGATGTGAAATCAAACCATGAGAGGATAAAGATGAACAAACGTGACACCGTGCTCAGCCTGATTGACAAGAATCAAACGCCAGTCCGTACACCGGCAGCATTCTTTCTGCACTTCCCCCCTTCACTGCACTTCGGGCAGGGAGCCATTGACAAACACCTCGATTTCTTCAGGACAACCGATATGGATTTCGTCAAAATCCAGTATGAACAAAATTATCCCGTGCTCACTGAAATTCAACGCCCTGAAGACTGGGCTGACATGCCGTTTTACACCCTGGACTTCTACAAGGAACAGCTCGGCGTGGTCGAAGGACTGGTCAAGGCAGCCAAAAAAGAGGCTCTGGTAATTCTGACGTTATATTCTCCGTTCATGTGTGCCCGTCACGCCCTGGCGGATGATCTGTCGATCGAGCAGCACATCCTCGACAATCCCCAGGCAGTCAAAAAGGGGATGCAAACCATCACCGACAGCCTGATGGGCTTTGTGAAGGAGGCCATCCACCTGGGCGTCGACGGGTTTTACCACTCCACCCAGGGCGGAGAACATGGGCGATTTGACAGCATTGAACCGTTCAACGAATGTATCCGCCCGTATGACCTGGCTCTGATGCACGAAATCGAGCATGCCTGCATTTTCAACATTCTGCATGTCTGCGATTACAACCTGCCGTATGCTGACCTGGCTCCGTTTGTGGATTATCCGGGTCACATCGTCAATACCAACCTTGAGCTGGTCGACCGGACGCTGACACCCCGCGAGGTGGCAAAATTGTTTGGGCGGCCATTCATGGGTGGCCTCGGCCGGCTTGGCGTGCTGGCGCACGGCACCCCGGATCAGGTGAAGCAGGCCGCACAAGAAGTGCTCAAATCGGCTCCGGATCGTTTCATTTTGGGCGCCGACTGCACCGTCCCATCCGATACACCCTGGGAAAACCTGAAAGCGGCCATCTCGGCCGCCCATGCCCGATGAGAGCTCACCCCATTTTTACCCACCCCTTTATCCCCGCCCTCAAGGGCGGGGAAGTAGACTTTTTTAGGAATGATTGAGCCACAAAGTGGCTCAATCATTCCTAAAAAAGAAATTCTCCCTCCTCCCGATACGGGCCGTACCGTCTGAACCCCCCGGCAGGGACGATCCGCAGCCGTTCACTGAGAGGGCTCAGCAGGTAGTTATGCCCGTTGCGATGCAATATGGGAATACGTTGCCTGCGTTGGGCATATTCAATGCGCAGATCCTCCGAATAATCCGCATAACACTCCTTGTCATGTTCCCAGCGGGAAAGCAAGTTATCATAGACCTGTACAAAAGCTTCCCGATAAGCCGCCGTGACCGCCTCAAGGTGGCTGATGATCCAGCAGTTTTCCCTGAAAGCCGGCTCAATCGTGAGACCAATGAATTCTCCGCGCGATGTGATGTACGGGAAAAACGGGAACTGCCGGCAACTGACCGAACGGATGTTACGCCGGCATTGTTCCGGGCCCAGGCAGGCCAGCAAAAGCATGTGTTCAGGTGTCTCACATAACACTTCTTCAGGATCACATGGGTCAGCAGGGCATTCATCTCCCCGGTAAACATGCCAGAAATCATCGAAAGCCTGAAGATAGCTCCATTCCAGGTCATACACTGCCGGAACAACCTGGCAGATATCACAACAAAACGGTTTCCCACCGGGGTTATGCGCGGCACATTTCAGCCCGCAATCCAGGCTGGTCAACGGCAGATCCAATGTCTGATAAATCTCTTCGATGAAATCCATTTAGGCTCAATTGACGGATGAACATCCTCCACGAAACGGTGCAGAACCCCTTTTGTTAGAGACAGTTAGGATTCAATAACCTAAACGCCATGCCGTCGATCCGGTTTCCAGACCGTCCAAACCTTGCCAACCAGATTCGGGCCTGGTTTAAGGGTTATTTCGCCTGGCTGCCAACCTGACGGGGTTACCTCGCCCGTTTTGCGAACGTGTTGAAAAGCCTTAACCTGTCGTAGCAGTTCTGCCGGGTTTCTCCCCACCTCAGGCGTGAGCACTTCCATAGCCCGGATTACAAAATCAGGGTCGATAATAAAGCGACCGCGGATATCCACACCACTTTCTTCATCGTAAACGCCGTAGACAGCGCCTATTTTCCCTCCACCATCAGAAAGCATGGGAAATGGCACACCGCCATCCAGCATTTTGGACAATTCTTCCTCCTGCCAGATTTTATGAACAAAACGGCTGTCGGTACTCATGGCCAGAATTTCAACGTCCAGGGCTTTGAAATCATTATATAAGGCAGCGACCGCTGCCAGTTCGGTCGGTCAGACAAATGTAAAATCACCTGGATAGAAACAAACGACAATCCACTTCCCTTTATAATCAGACAGCTTCACCGGCTGGAAACCTTTTCCGGCAATAAAAGCTGTGGCTTCAAAATCAATCGCTTCCTTCCCTACACGTGCTGCCATTTTATTCACCTCCTGATCTGGAATCCCCGCGGCTGACGGGGGCACTTTCCGGGCTGCTGACAGAATGGGTCCGCGAGCTGGTGTGACACACTTGTCTTGCATTTCAGCCATATAAAACTCCTTTCTTAAGATTTCAACACGTTAATGAATGACATTACATCAAGGTTTTCGGAAGGATGTTCATCCATGCTCAATCCCCGGTAGATAAATTATACAATAAATCAATTTTAAAAACCCCGGCAGCAAATCAGAAAAGAGTTTTCGTTTGGGGGATACCCCCCAAACGAAAACCTGGCCTTTAGATCGGCCAGGTTTCATTAATTACCTGTTTTCATCCGGAGACCTTTTCTGTCCAATCACTCTCCATCAGAAGAACAGTCTGGTCAACCTGGCAAGTTTGGTTTTCTTGTTTCCCCCTCATGAAAAACCAGAATGTCGCTTGCCTTATTGATTTTGATTATAAAATGCGAGTATTAAGATACCATTAGTATATGATTAAGGGATTCTGTTAAACTGCTCTTCCTCATCCAAAGTTACCTGCCAATCCGGGTAAATCTCGTTGAATTCCTCGCGGGTGATACCCAGCAAAACTTCATCGTGATAACTGTCGTTGGAAAAATAAACGCGGCGCAGACGGCCTTCATCGATAAAACCCAGGTGGCGATAAAAACCCAATGCACGGGGATTAATGTCATAGACGCTGATATTGCATTTTTGATAACGCAGTTCGTGGAACATGTACCTAAGCATAATCAGCATTGCCTCTTTGGCGTATCCTTTTCCCCATTCCGTACGTTCTCCCAACCCTATGCCGATTGAAAAAACTCCATTACGCGGGTCGCTGAGTTGGGTATTAACCCCGCCAATATTTTTTCCATCCAGTGTCTCGATCATCAGGTACCGGTCGTCATTCTGTTCTTTACGGTCCTGTTTTTCAAGCTCGTCTTTGACTTGTGCCAGAGATTTTGGCCATCCAATATAGGAATCCAGCCGCGCGATCTCGGCGTCCTGCTGCTGATGGAAGATAATCTCTTCATCTCCCGGTTGCAAAGCCCGCAGACGAACCAATTTCCCTTCGAACAGGTTTTTCGTATTCATCTCTGCCATCCTTTAATCATACAGATGAAGCCTTTTCACATCTCAAAAAAATATAAATCTGATCATACAATCAGAATTATAAGGGATAAGATATATGAAAGCGCTTGCCATACATGATTCATTTTTTGCAATGTCGAACCCATTGCCAGGAACCATAAAAAGAAAGGCGCAGATTTGACTTTTCACTTCACCTGAATCTCGACCAGCCACTTGACCCACATATTTCCATTTTCCATGGGGATTACCGCTCGCAGTGGGAAACCATGCAGGATGGGAAGCGTCTCACCGTTCACCTCGTAGGCCAGAATATTACGCGCATCGTTTGCCTCGCTCAAGCTCAGGCTCGGCTGGTAACCATCGGCACTGACCAGGATGATGCTGTCCGCTTCTGGTTGCACGCCTGCCAGATCCAACACATAGCTCAATGCGACGCCTGACCAGGTGGCTTTATCGGTAAAGTAGCCCTCACAGACCAGCAGCGGATCATCCGAGACCTGAGGCATGCAGCGCAGCTCATCGATCGTGAGTTCCAACGGGTTATCCACCAGTCCGCTAACCTTCAGACGATAGCTTTGCGGATCAATTTCCTGGGCATTGCCCGTAATGTGTAAACCAATGCTGCTATCCAATTGGGCATAACCGGGGATTTCAGCCGGCATGGTGGGCACAACGAGCGGTTCCAACGCACAGGAGGCGGCCGCCGAGTCGTCCCCGCTGGTTGACCCGGTTGTCACAGGTGCGGGCGTATTGACCGCGAGTGTCCCGGTCGGGATAGTCGCTATTCCGGCCTGCGGGGTGCAGCCTGCCAACAGCAGGAAAACGGTTAGTACAACAAAAATCCTAGAAATCAGGCACTTCCAATTCGATCGGGTCATCCCCGGCAGGAACCACCTTCCAAACCTTGTCGTCCATTTCAACATTTACGATCTCCTCAACAGGCAGTATCAGATACCGGCCGTTCCCCTCCACTGCCGTAGAGCCGTCTGCCAGTAATAGTCTGCCCTCTGCCTCATAGGATCTGCCACTCTGACGGACAATCCTGCCCATCACGCGAATTTCCTCGTTCAAGGGCACGGGTTTCCGGTAGCGAATATGCAGATCAACGGTTACACCCCATACGTCCTTGACAATTGTCGTGATTACTCTGCCCATGGTTTCATCGAGAATGGTCGCGGCAATCCCGCCGTGCAGCCGCCCGGGATACCCCTGATGCTGCTGCCCGGGTGTGAAGATACCCACCAGTTCATTGTTTTCCAGTTCATAGAAGGAAGCTGCCAGCCCGGTTGAATTATCGAGGCCGCATACAAAACACATGCTGGCATTTTCCTGTTTGGCTGTTACATTGTGACGCATGGAAAATCCTCCAGAAAAAGTATTCTGTTTCAAATTATCAATAAATTGTACCTAATAAGTCCAAATTATACAAATCGAAAAATTCCCCGAAAATACGCTGCTGTCAACTGAATTCCGGGAGCACTCGCTGAGGATATTTATTAATTGAAAACTCAGGCCATCATCCGGATTCGCACTTCGATCCCTTCGCTTTTGAGAAGGTCAACCAGCAAATCGGTATTGGTATTTCCAAAGTGATACGGGTACAGAATACGCGGGTGAAATGTTCTTGCAGCATCGGCGACCATTTCAGGCGTCATGGTAAAGGGAAGATTCATCGGCAAAAAGGCCACATCGATCCCTTGCAGGTTCTTCAACTCCGGGATATTCTCGGTGTCACCGGCAATGTATACTTTTTTGCTGCCGATGGTCAATACATAACCATTCCCGACACCTTTCGGGTGAAACGGCTCCCCGTTTTCGCGTTTATGGAGGATATTGTAAGCCGGCACTGCTTCGATGGAGATCCCCTGAACCCCGCATGCCTCACCATTGTGCATGACAATACCATCTTTCACCAGCTTCAGGCTTGCCTGGTTGATCACAAGCTCCGTCTTGCCGGTCCGTACCTGCATCAGGGCTGTTATATCCAGGTGATCGCTGTGCTCATGCGTGATGAGAATCAGGTCAGCCTTGGGAAGCTGCGAGTAATCGGCTACATGGCTGTAAGGATCAACGTGAATGACCTTGCCCCCAAATGTCAGCATCAACGAGCCGTGACCCAGAAATGTGATTTTCAAATCTCCCGCCGGGGTCGGGATGACATCCGTCTCGTACGATTCATGGTTGGACATTTTTCGCTCTCCTTGCGATGTGCATTATCGGATCAATGACAATGCCACCATAGAACAGTTTTTAGCTGCTGATAAATTTTATCACTTTCCCTGCTACCAGATGGGTTGCACCAGGCAAAGGGTGCCTCTCCGTTCAGAGCATGGCGTTACAGCCAGATACAGATAACGGCGAAGCAATCCGCTTTCTACAATTGCGAGATTGCTTCGCTGTTACAGAATAACCGTGTGTTAATCTGGTTTGCGCCAGTAAAAGTAAACAACTTCTTCAGGAAATGGCATCCTCCAGGGTTATGCCCAAGGCCTCCGCAACACCTTTACCATAAGCGGGATCGGCCTTGTAGCAATTACCAACGTGGCGCTGCTTGATAAAGAGGGGTGCATCTCCCATTGCGCGGGCGGTATTTTCAAACAGAACCTGCTGCTGGGCGGGATTCATCAAACGGAACAGTTTGCCTGGCTGGGTGTAATAGTCAGCATCATCCTCGCGGAAATTCCAGATATCCGCCGCACCCGACAATTCCAATGGCGGTTCCTTGTACTCAGGCTGGGCTTCCCACTCACCAAAACTGTTGGGTTCATAAGCCAGGGTACTGCCCGCATTGCCATCCACACGCATTTGCCCATCGCGGTGCGACGGGTGCGCAGGGGCGTTTTTGGGCGAATTCACCGGTATTTGGTGGTGATTGACACCCAAGCGGTAGCGTTGTGCATCGCCATAAGAAAACAAACGGCCTTGCAGCATTTTATCGGGCGAAAAACCAATGCCTGGCACAATGGCAGCCGGGTTGAAGGCTGCTTGTTCCACATCCTGAAAATAGTTCTCCGGGTTGCGGTTCAGTTCAAGAACACCCACCTCAATCAGGGGAAAATCCTTTTGGTACCAGACCTTGGTGAGATCGAACGGGTTATACGGCATCTTCCTGGCTTGCTCTTCGGTCATCACCTGGATGAACATCGTCCAGCGTGGAAAATTACCCTTTTCGATATTATCAAACAGGTCACGCTGGTGGCTTTCACGATCTTTGGCAACAATGGCTTCTGCTTCCTGATCGGTCAGGTTTTTGATGCCCTGTTGTGTATGCAAATGAAATTTTACCCATACCCTTTCATTTTTCGCGTTGATCATACTGAATGTGTGGCTGCCAAAACCGTGCATGTGCCGATACGAATACGGGATCCCCCGCTCGCTCATGGTAATGGTCACCTGATGCAAGGCTTCCGGCAGGGATGTCCAAAAATCCCAGTTATTGGTGGCAGAGCGCAGATTGGTTTTAGGGTCACGTTTGACGGCCCGGTTAAGGCTTGGAAAGTTATGAGGATCTCGCAGGAAAAAGACCGGAGTATTGTTGCCAACCAGATCCCAATTGCCCTCCTCGGTATAAAACTTCATGGCAAAACCGCGAATGTCGCGCTCTGCATCGGCAGCACCGCGCTCACCGGCAACCGTTGAAAAACGAACAAAAGCCTCGGTTTTCTTCCCCACTTCCGAAAAGATGGCCGCCCTGGTATAACGGGTGATATCATGGGTGACTGTGAATGTACCAAAGGCGCCTGAGCCTTTGGCATGCATACGCCGTTCGGGAATTACCTCCCGATCAAAATGAGCCAGTTTTTCCAGATACCAGACATCCTGCAGCAGCATCGGACCGCGTGGACCGGCTGTCATGGCATTCAGGCTGTCCGGTACAGGTGCACCGGCAGCGGTCGTTAGTTTTTTCTTTTTTTCAGTCATTTTTGTCTTCCTTTCTTTTGTATGTTGTTTTACTCATAACCCGTTTTGATATACACATATAAACGGGATAATTAATTCCATCAAAGATTTACTGATCAGTCACACGCAACCTTCCATCCGCTCCGCAACCTTGTTATACAGTCAGATTCTGACAATCATTGCATACGCCATAGAAAACAATCTGATGTCTTGAAACTTTAAAGCCGTGTTTTTCCTCAATTTCCTGGCTGAAAACACCCAGAAATTCCGTATCATCGGCATCAAAAATACGGTCGCATCGTGTACACACAAGATGAGGATGCGGGTATGGCTTTTTACCATCAAAATGACTGTCATTTTGGAGATCAACCTGTAAAATATCCCCTTCTTCTTTTAAAACAGTCAATGTCTTATAAATCGTCGCCAGGCTGACAGTGGGAAACTGTACCTTGACTTTTTCGTAGAGCCTGGATGCATTGGGATGTTCGTCGCTCTCGGCAAGCAGGCGTAGCAGCGCCAGGCGGTGCGACGTAATCCGGTGACCCCGCTCCTTAAGCTTTGTGACAAGCTCTTGATATCTGGTTTCAGCATTGTACGGTTTCATGAAAATCTTTTTCTAAAGAGAACGATTATCATTATTATAATGAATTCTATATCAAAATGCAATAGTTTGCTTACTACTGCTCTTAAAGGAAAAAGAATAGACGGTGGTACTTTTTTAGAAACCAGATTCCGGAATTCTGGTATTCATTATCTCTGGCGCATCACTAATCGAACAGAAAATGGATGAAATCCTGGCTGCTTAACCCGGCGAAAAATCGGTTGAAATCCACCTGCTGCAAGACTTCTTCGAGGCTCGCAGAATCATAGCGCACACCCGTCAGGCGAGATTCAAGAAGATCTACATCATCGGTGGACTGGTAATCACCAAAGAAGCGTACTGACTCAATCACCCCCCGGCTGACATTGATACGGGCATCGACCTCACCGAAAGCGAAGCGATGTACTTTTTGTACATTGAAATCCGGAGAACGCCCATAATTCCAGTCCCAGGTGAAATAGCGCTGTTGAGCAATTTCATTGATTTGTTTCCAGTCGGCTTCCTGCAAGACGTATTGAGGGATTTCCGGGCGGTTATCGAACAGGCTTGCCAGGATACGGCGGCGAAATTCCAGGATATCCATCGGTTCTGCAAGATATTCACTGATGTTTGCCACCCGGCTGCGCACCGACTTGATCCCTTTGGACGTTATTTTTGTCGCCTTCACATTTAAAGCCGCAACCAGATTCTCGATTCGGGTATCAAACAGCAGTGTTCCGTGGGTGACCAGCCGGCTGCCTGAATGATATTGTGCATTGCCGGATATTTTTCGTTGCTCCACCTGGATATCATTGCGCCCACTCAATTCCGCCGCGACCCCCATCCCCTGCAACGCGGCGATGACGGGCCGGGTGAACTTGGCAAAATTGTGGAAATCTCCTTCGATGTACGTGGTGATAAAACTGAAATTCAGGTTTCCCAGATCGTGGTATACGGCCCCGCCCCCCGAAAGCCGGCGTACGATGTGAACCCCATGTTCCGTCACATAGGCCTGATTGATTTCCTCGAAGGTATTTTGGTGGCGGCCAATGATGATGGATGGTTCGTTGATATAAAACAACAGGACATCATCTGTTGTTGTGAGGTGGCGCTGCAGGTATTCCTCAATGGCCAGGTTGATACGAGGGTCATTAACATTCTGGTTGTCAACAAAAATCATGATGCCTCCACTTTGTCCACACTTAAAGAGATTCCCGACGATTCCAGACAGTCTTTCATATTCCCCGAAAGAAACGCATCAAACTCTGCATCCTGCCCCGCCTGTCATTCAGACGCCGTAATTCGAATTTTACAGTTCGGAGGTTAACCGGCTTTGTCGACGGGCATTACCGGCGGCAAGATGATGCAAGATGATTTTTCTTATTCTTCAGCATAGCCGCACAAAGACAATGCACGTGGGCCGGTGTTGATCCCCAGGACGGGGCCGGTGATGTTGACAAACATTTCAAGCGGGTTATAGTCTTTGTGAACCCTCTCCACAAGTGCTTCCGCTTCTTCCGGAACGTTACCATGCAGTACGGCAATATGACTCTTTTTACCGCCTGCAAGATAGTCAAAGAATTTGTTATACATCATTTCCATAACAGATTTGTGGGTACGGGCAAGCCCAACCGGTTCCACCAACCCGCTTTGATGATTAATGGATACCAGCGGCTTTACGCGCAGCAGCCCCCCCACCCATTTAATCGCTCCGCCGATCCTTCCACCCTTCTGCAAATACTCCAGGGTGTCCATACACACCAATTGAACCAGTTTTTTTCGCACCTGATCGACCCACTGCAGGATGTCGTTGACATTGGCTCCTTCATCGCGTGCCCGGGCAGCCGCGAGGACCTGCCACCCCAAGCTCATCGACGGGCCCTTTGAATCGATGACTGAAACGGGTATTTTGACCAGTTTGGCTGCATTGAGTGCCATTTGATACGCACCGCTCATGGCACTGCTGACCGTCAGAACAATCAGTTGGGTGGCTCCCCGCTTGGCAGCCTCCTCATAAGCCTGCTTGAAATCAGGCACACCGGCTTGCGAGGAAGTTGGATGATGAGGATCCGTTTCCAGGCGTTTGTAAAAATCAACCGGTTGTAGATCCACACGGTCACGAAACTGCTCATCGCCCCAGATGATAAAATGGGGAACGACCGTGATATCGTACTGTTCCAAAAGTGTATCAGGAATATCGCAAGTGCTGTCGGTAATTATCTTAATCAAGTTATCCCTCAACCAGATCCGGAAAAATATATTTTTAATCGGCAATTTTACAATGATACTATTCTCATTATCACAAGTCAAACACTTTTTTTGGGTGATGAATGGATACTCCAATGCTGATGATTGTCCAACCAGCCTGCCGCGATTCTCTTTTTATGTATAAAACAGGGAATCAAACTCCCTGTTTTATACATAAAAGCAGGGAGTTTGATTCCCTTTTTTTGACAATTTATCATTATTGTCGTATACTGGATTTATGTACAAGCGATCTTACGAACCACTGGATACCCGTTTAATGCCCAACAAGGTACTGGGGATTTATGGGCCACGCCGGGTTGGTAAAACCACCATGCTGCAAAATTATCTCAAGCAGACCAGTCTGAAATACAAATTGGACTCCGGCGACAATATCCGCACACAACAGATCCTCAGCTCCCAGGATTTTGGCCAAATCCTGGCGTATGTCGAAGGGTACGAGCTGCTCGCCATCGATGAAGCTCAAAATATCCCCAATATTGGCATGGGGCTGAAAATCATCGTGGATCAGGTGCCCGGTATGCGGGTGATTGTGACAGGATCCTCCTCCTTTGAACTGGCAGGCCAGGTTGGTGAGCCATTAACCGGACGGAAACTGACATTGAGTCTGTACCCGATGGCGCAATCTGAGTTATTGTCCGTCTATAATCGCTTTGAACTGCGGGAGAAACTCGCAGACTTTCTGATTTTTGGCGCTTATCCCGAAGTGCTGCAAGCCCCTACGCAAAATGCCCGGATTGAGATATTGACAGAAATTGCCAACGCTTATTTACTCAAAGACATTCTTGCCTTTGACCGGATTAAGAATTCCCACACGCTGCTGGATTTATTAAAACTTTTGGCTTTTCAGGTCGGCAGTGAAGTATCCATCAATGAGTTGGCAACCAAACTGGGGGTGGATGTCAAAACAGTGAAGCGTTATCTTGATTTACTGGAAAAGGCGTTTGTCATCCATCGGTTGAGCGGTTTCAGCCGTAACTTGCGCGAGGAAGTGACCAATAAATCAAAATATTACTTTCTGGATAACGGCATCCGAAATGGATTAATCGCCCAGTTTAATGAGCTTGATCAGCGGAATGATGTGGGCGCCTTGTGGGAGAATTTCATGGTGGCCGAAAGGCTCAAGGTGCGCGCTTATCGCCCGTTGTATGCAAACACCTATTTCTGGCGTACCTACCGGCAACAAGAGATTGATCTCATCGAAGAGCACGGTGGCAAGCTATACGGTTATGAATTTAAATGGTCGCAAAATAAATCCGTCCGCCCCCCGTCAAACTGGACTGAAACCTACAAAAATTCAGAATTCCAGGTCATCCACCCGGAGAACTATCTGGATTTTGTGCTGCCATAGGCAAGAG
>JAJFTV010000161.1 GCA_021372725.1 Chloroflexota bacterium
TACGGCCGGTCAGTTGGGCAGCGTGGTTGCCGGCGGCCTTTTACTGGCTCTGGTGACAGGGCTTATATAGATTCCAATATTTTTCATAACGACAGGTTTTGCCGATACTGGCGAAAGCCTGTCGTTTTTGTTTTTCGTTTAACTCGTACCGGATATTGGCCTGTCTCTTGCATAGTTTATTTTGATGAATATATCTTTGAGGGCATCTTGTACAATGCCGGTTTGTCATTTAATGCAATGTATAATAACTGCCAGATGATCTCGGATACTCAAACTGCTCAAGTCGGGGGGATCCCCTGTGTTTGAAATATATTATCTTCCGATGCATGTCGAATTGGGAGTGGAACAACCTGAAACTCCCACCATGCTGGTCAGCCTGCCGCCCCGGCGTACACAGCGCAGCCGTTCGCAGGATGTGGTGAGCATTTTTCTGACCATTTTGGAAGGCACGCCGCCCCCGGCCCGGTTTCTGGAAAATATGCTGGAGGATACTGTTTCCCGATATTACAGCAGCAGCAGTTCAACCACCAACGGTCTCAGGACAGCGGCAGAGTATCTCAATTCGCAGCTTTTGGAATACAATGCCGAGCTTCAGGAAAATCACAAGGGGGATCCAGCCGTCGGGACGCTCAACATGGCTGTCCTGAAAGGTGAGCTGCTTTCCATAATGCATGTCGGCCCTGCCTCTACCTGGCTGCTGTTGCCAGGCCAGTTGCAAACCTACGATAACGAAGATGAACAAGGAAAAGGGTTGGGGATCACCCGTACCATTTCCGCCCGATTTTTTCAAACCTCTGTTTCGCCTGATTCATTGTTGTTATTCTGCGCAAAACCGTCTGATAAATGGACAGAGTTGGATCTGACTCACGGGCCACGCCTGACTATTAATCTCCTGCGCCGGCGTTTACTGGCGACCGATGTAGAGCAATTTCAAGCAGGCATCATTCAGCTCAAGCCCTCTGACCAATGGGCAGTCCGCCATCTCCGGCTGCGTTCTCTGCCACTGACTGAACCAACCGAAGCCGGAAGCAGTACATCACGCACCATCGAAAGCGTTACACAGGTTCCTTTTCAGACTCCCCTTGAAGATCATCAACCTCCCACAGAAACCCCGGCTCCGAGTGCGGCCAGGCCTCAACCGGCGTTGTTCAGAAAGGGCACTCTGACATCTGCCGCCGATGCCAGAACGGGTGAGCCGCCTGTCGTTGAAGAGCCAAAAAACCAGATGGCAGAAACTGACGACTCGGTTGTTTTGCCGCATAACAATTCACCGGAGAAGGCGGTTGGCACCAGGCAGAGAGTTGTAGCGGAAAAGCCGCTTCCGCCCAAAACAGAAAGAAAACCCCGCCAGAAAACGCCCGTTGATCCGGCGAAAGAACTTGAACATTCAGCGCGCAAACAGGCCAATCGAAAGAAATTAGCCATTACCTGGCAGTTCTGGCATCAACGCCAACAAAAAACCAGCCTGGCCATAAAAACTTTTTTGCACCGTTTGCTTCCGGGCGTCTCGGACGAATCACCCAGCCTGACGGGTGGTATCATGCTCATGATTTCGATCCTTATTCCACTGCTGGTTGTTTTTTTTGCGATTTCTGTTTATTTTGAGCAAGGCCGCGGCCAACAACACACACTCTATCTTGATCAGGCACGTGTTTTTGCTGCAGAAGCCAGAAAGGCGGATGACCCTGCCACCATTCGGAATAACTGGCAGCAGGCAATCTACTGGCTGGATCTGGCCGAAGAATATCAAAAGAGTGATGATTCCAAACGCCTTCGTCTCGAAGCAAATAATACGCTGGATGCCATGGACGGGGTTGAAAGGCTTGATTTCGAAGATCTGTATTCATTTGGATTTTCCGATTCACTTAATTTTGTACAAATTGCCGCCAACGATACCGAGGTGTATTTGCTGGATTCGGTTCAAGGCAATGTGGTTCGACTTTTCTTAACCGGACAAGGCTATCAACTGGATGAAAATTTTTCGTGTGGCCCCGGCTCATCCGGTACACAATTGATTGGCAAGTTTGTGGATCTGATCAACTTGCCGGCCGGTAACCCCAACAAAGCGGCCATTCTGGCTGTGGATGATGTCGGCAATATTGCCTACTGCATCCCGGGAGCAGTTGCTCCCCTGACATCGACATTAGCCGCTCCACCGGATGGTTGGGGTAAGATTCAGGCCATCTCGCTCTATCAGGGAACGCTCTATGTGCTCGATTCAAAGGCCGGCGCTGTTTATTATTACACCGGTTTTACCTCCGGCTATGGAGATACAGTGCAAACTTTCTTTGACCCGCAAAGAGATACAACTTTACCTGAACTTGACGATATGGTGGATTTGGCTGCCTATGAAGAAGATTTATATCTTCTTCATAAAAACGGTACCATTGCCCATTGTATATCCGGTATTTGGGAAACAAAACAGACCCGTTGTGATGACCCCGCCTCGTTTGGTGATATACGGCCGATCCAAACGGATGATGCGCTGCTTTTCTCGGAGACCCTGTTTTCCCAAATACAAGCCTCCGCCCAGCCTGAGCCGTCCTTATATCTTCTGGATATCAATGCACCCGAGATATACCGTTTCAGTTTACAGCTAAACCTTGACCGGCTTCTCAGGCCGGCCATCAGTGCTGATGCGGAAACGCCCCGCTCACCGGCGACAGCTTTTACCATTTCTTCTTCCAGGGAAGCATTTCTCGCTTATGGAAATAAGGTTTTCTACGCCTCCCTTGCGAAATAGGACACCCCAAAGTAAAATTTGAGGCTGTCTCGAAAGTCAAATTCATACCATTGATCATTCCAAAAAAAGACAGGGGGTCAGGTGATATAAAAAGGAGCTGCCCCCAAGACAGCTCCTTGTAGTCGTAATTTCCTGGCTATTAGTTGTTAAAAAACCAGTTATAGCTGTTGTAAATACCATCGCTGCTGTCGAGCCGGATCGCGATGGCGGAATAGTCAACAAAGTCTGCCGGAATATCAAATATCAGTTCAAATGCTCCACCCTCACCTGATTGGGCGGTGCTGACTTCCAAACCGTCGATCGCCTTGCTGCCAATCGGGCCCATCAAAACAGTGAATTCCAGGTTGGGAGGAAAACTGTCGGTCAGAATGGTTACAGATGTGTTTTTTACCACACTGACGATTGAGAAGGTGGGAACGCCTGAATATTCGGCTTCAGCAACCGGAGATGTGGTGTTGAAGAACCAGTTGTAAGCATAATAACCGTTTTCACTTTCCATGCGGATGGCAATCAGATCGGCGCCGGCCAGATCTTCCGGAATGTTAAAAGTCTTCTCAACGGCACCCCCCTCACCGGTTTCGATTGTGCCCACTTCCGTGCCACCGAGGGCTCGGGAACCAAACACACCCATGCGTACGGTAAAGGTATCATCAGCAGGCAGGTTCTCGGTCAATATCTGGACGGAGACGCCCCCTGCCACGGCTGTGATCTGGAATGAGGGCACACCGGTATATCCGTTTTCGGCTACGGTTTCGGTTTCCTCGGTTGTGGCTGCTTCAGGGGTGGCCTCAGCCGTTACTTCTTCTGTGACCGGTACCGGCATGGAGGTATTGTAGAACCAGTTATAGCAGTAATAAAATCCGTCAGCGCTATCCATGCGGATGGCGATGATCCCACTGTCTTTCAGACTTTCGGGGATCGTATAGGTTTTCTCAAAAGTACCGCCTGTACCTGAATTGGTTTTTTCAACTTCCACTCCACCGACAGCTCTTGTGCCATAGGGTCCCATCAACACAGAGAATTCCATATCAGCCGGAAAGTTATTGGTGTTGATCTTCACTGAAGTGCCGCCGACGACTTCCACAATTGAAAATGAGGGGATGCCGGTATATTCCGCTTCAGTGCTTTCGGTTTCCGCAACCTCTGTGGCTTTAGGGGTTGCTGTGGCTCCGGCTTCAGTTTCTTCCTCCGAAACGACTTCTTCGGCCACAGAATCATTATCGTTGAAAAACCAGTTGTAGCTGTAATAACCGCTTTCACTTTCTAGGCGGATGGCAATCATCTCGCTTCCCTTTAACTCTTCAGGGATGTCATAAGTGGCTTCGATTGTTCCACCTGTACCGGTTTCGGTTGTGGCGACTTTGATTCCATCGATACCCAGTGTACCGATGGGCCCCATCAGGACAGTAAAGGTTTCATCGGCCGGAAAATTGCTGGTTTGAATCGTCACACTGGTATCAATGACTACGTCAATGATGGTGAAAGCAGGAATACCCGTATCAGCAGCGACCGGTTGGGCGGCAGGCAGCAAGATGGCAGTCAGCAGCGCCAAAATGAGCAGTGACTTCCCTCCCACCCCAAGCCATTTGGACGGGTTGATATTTGATAACGAAAATAACATTTTTTCCTCCATGTTGATCGAGAGATAAATCCAGGAACGACCAACCAGATGCCAATAAAATCCGGCTTACTGCCGGTTGCTACACACGAAGTATAGCCAATACATATACTGAAGTAAAGTTTGCATATTTCGTGCCATCTCGGTCAATTTTCAGACCAATTGGTATGGATTTTTAGCAAAATATTAAAAAAGCGTGGGGTTTCGACTATTGGCTTACTTGAAAGTCAGAGTTTCAAATCTCCTTTACCTTTCATCCATGGTAGTGACCGTAAGTCATAAAGTCTGTCCGGATAAAATTTTTGGATAATTCCATTTTTAGAATTTTACTTCCACTTCCGGGTGTGTCAGTTTTTCAGTTTTTTCGTTTACAAGCTGCCTTCCGTGGAAGGTAAAACTGGCCAGTTCAAGATTGGCAGGGTAATAAGCCAGTGACTCGATACAGCTTTTCCCTCGCAGAAGCCCATGCAGCATCTGCAGAAAGACACCATGTGAAACAATGAGAATGTTTTCACCTGCGTAATTTTTGAATAAAAAGCGCCGGAACCTCTTTGCCCGCTGCCAGACATCTTCAAAAGGTTCACTGCCAGGCGGATTGACCGTATGCAAATCGTTTCCCACATCGATCATCAAGACCGGTGGTTCCATTTTCAGGACATCTTCCCAGGTTAGTCCTTCCATAACCCCGAAATTTCGCTCGTTGCACAACGGAGATTGAATGATTGTCGCCTTTGCGCCTACCATGATCTGTGCGGTGTCAATGGAGCGCTTCATGGTAGAGGTCACAACCACATCGAAATGATGATTTTCCAGGCGGAGTGCCGCTTTCTGGCAATCCTGAGCTCCTTTTTCACTTAACGGGATATCGATTGAACCTGCATAGCGTTTTTCCGCGTTGTAATCGGTATGCCCGTGTCGAATAGTGTGGATAACGGTTTCAACTGGCATGGTTTTCCTCCGTTAGTCTGATGATTTCATTCAATCGTACAATCGACGAATAATCGGTTACAAGAGGGCCAATTTTGATGTACTGCGCCCCAAACAAACAGGTCAACAGGGAAAGGAAGGTGGACTCCGTGCTGATCGAACGATGAGAAGTGATGGCAATCTGCCCTGTGCTTAAAGCTGCTTCCAACGAACGCCGCACGGCGGTGATTGTACCGGCCTGGTTGGGTTTGATCACTGCTCCATTGGCGGTATGTTTTTCAGCCCCTTCCAAAATCCTTTCTTCATCCGAGGAATACAGGTTGTCGCCAATAATAAAGGTAGCCTGCTGGTCGGTTGTGATGTGCTGCCAACTGCTGAAATCTTTCTCATGGAAGGGATCTTCCAAAAATCGCAAGTGATACTGCCTGATGATGTCCATCCAGTATTCGATAAATTCATCGCTGGAACGTACTTTACCATCGGTGACCCCCAGCAGGTATCCGTCACCGTTCCACAAATCACCTGCCGAAGCGTCTATCATCAATTCATATTTACCAGACAAACCCAGACCATCGACAATATTCAGTAGAAACTCGATCGGCTGGCGGTTATCGCGGCTGGTAAAGCTGTTCACCGGGTTACCTGAAACCACCGTTTTTGCCTGATTGAGCTGTTTTTCCCTGACCATGCGTTGGATTTCATTGTGTTCATCGATGACTTCGTCGAGATCCTTACTTTTTGCCACCAGCATGAATTCAGAAAAATCGCTCAACACCGGGTTGGTATAGGCATGCCATCCACCGTTAAGAATATTCAGGCACAAGCGCGGTGTTTCCATTTTTGCCATCGGCTTGCCCAATAATTCAAAAGGAGAATGGGTCTTGCAGGTCGCTTCGAAGAAGGCCTCTGACAGGCCAAACGAGTTGTTTCGGCCAAAATGGCCAATATTTTGCTGCAAATACTGGTCGAAACTCACCTGGTCAAGCTCTTTTCCGATAATGCCGTCTTTTTTGATCGTGGCAAGGATTGTCTGCGGATCAATATTGACCTTTCGGTCTTCATAAATGCTGATCGTCTCACCCTGAGGCGATGCTGCCTCACCTACCGATCCGTCGACAAGCCTGACGATAAATTCGTTGGTAAATTTCACATGAGAATTAAGTACTTTCCGACAGGATATGGATTGAATCATTGACATTGACATTGCATCCCCCTTGTATAAATGATCAACAAAATGAGTTATTTGCCACTTGAGAAGCGATCAGGGGCTGTGAAATTTCAAATCGACAGTTTGAGATTTTTCGAATAAAAATAACCCCCCATCGACCAACATGTAGAATCTCTTCTCTATTATAGGTCAAAACTGGTTGGATTTCTATTGCTCCGTCAAAGCTCAAGCTAACATTTATCGCCAATACTTTTTTACTTTGACAGAACTTAAAGTATTCCGTCACTTAAAAATGAAATCATTGAATCATGTTTGACGGAATACTACGATGATTGGAAAATCCAACCAATTAGTTGCGCTGAATCCTGGGCAGCAGCCAGAATACCCGGTCATTCTTGCTTGACCCGTTGTTGAGAACCCGCAGTGAGAAGCGGACGCTTTCATCTGCGAAGGGGCTCAAGTCGATATTCAGGGTTGTCCATTCTCCATCATATACCTCTGCCCATGTACCCAGGTTCTTGGTTGAACCGTCGCCAATGCGGTAATTGATTTCAAAGGTAACGTTGCATTTGGGCATCTCGCTTGTGCAGCCAATGATGGCGGTCAGACGGTCACCTTTCTCTATATTGACTGCCGGGTATTTCCCGACGATGTACCCTTCGTCTCCGCTGCCGGGGATCATGATCAATGCCAGCTCATCATCTACGCGGTCTTTCTCCATTTTGGGTTTGTTGGTGGTGTAGACGGAACCATTCACGAAATCATCGCTGCTGGAGGGTTCTCCCTCAGACGTGCTCCAGTTTGCCGCCAGATAAGATTTTGCAAAGTTAAGCGGTTTATCAGGATCGATGGTGACATAATCGGATGGTACTTCGATGCTCACCCAGAAGGGTTTATCCTGTGAAGCGCCCAATCCAAACACGACACCATTATCCGAGCGCAACATCCAGTTGCCTTTATATTCACCTTCTTCAGTGGGGGCAGTTAAACTGACGGAGACATCAACCGTCTCGCCGGGTTGCACGTTGTCCGGGAAATCCACCGTTGCCGGACTGCTCATCGCATTGCCACTTATGAAAACCAGGTCAAAGTCAGTGTCCCATGTACAGGTGCCAATATTCTTGAGCCGCCAGGTTTTGGTGAAGGTTTTCCCGGCATCCATTTCAGTGCCATCCGGGACGGTGATGTCTTTAATGAATTGCGCCCAGTAACAGGGGATGGGTGTGGAGGTTGGCACAATAATCGTAGCAGTAGGTGGGATTGGGGTGGCTGTTGCAGGGATCCGGGTTTCGGTGGGCGCAGGGGTTGATGGAACCGTTTCAGCCATTTGGGTTGCCGATGAGGCAGTCTGTGTATTTTGTTGTTCCGATGAAACACGCGTCAGCTCGGCCTGCAGCGTTCCGACCCATGCCTGGGTTTCCAACGCCTGCAATGTTTGAGCAGCAGCCGTCGCAGCCACACTTCCTTCAGATGGTTTCCGAACGTTAAAATCAGGGATACAGGCAGCCAAAAACATCCCGAAGATGAGGATAGAAATTACAGGGTAAAGTAATTTGTTTTTCATGTGAACTTCTCCTACTTAAATCAAATAATGTCCCTCCTAGAGACGTACACCATTCGATAAAAGTTCCAGCACTGATTGGAACTGATTTTATCGATGCAAATTCAATTATTTCATGTTTCAGAACCGGTGTGAATTAGTATAATGGTACTGCCATGTATGATGAACCTGTTCCAACCAGTTTACACCTCCCCACGGGTGACTTGAATTTCCCTGCCTATTTACCGGATGCCACCTATGGGGTGGTGCGTTCGGTTGATTCCCGTGATCTTTCCAATTGCGGTCTGCAAGCCGTCATGATGAACAGTTTTCATCTGATGCAGCGGCCGGGCTCCCTGACCATCCATTCTTTGGGAGGGCTGCACAAATTGAGTGGATGGAATGGGCCCATCTTCACCGATTCAGGCGGGTTCCAGGCCTATTCGCTCATCCGCCAGGATCCCAAATTTGGCGTCATTCAGGAGCGCGGCCTATCCTTTCAGCCTGAAGGAGCCAAACGCAAGTTCCTGCTGACGCCTGAAAAAAGCGTTCAACTTCAGGCCAGTTATGCCACCGATGTGATCATCTGTCTGGATGACTGCACACATGTTGATACCGGTTTTGAGGAACAGCGCCGTGCCGTTCGACGTACCATCGATTGGGCTGCCAGAAGCAAACAGGAGTACCTTCGTATCGCAAATCAAAAAGGGTGGGATGAAGATACACGCCCCAGGCTGTTCGCCGTCATTCAAGGGGGCGGGGATGAAGATTTACGCCGCGAATGTGCCGAGGCGCTGTTGCAGATCGGCTTCGACGGTTTTGGTTTTGGCGGCTGGCCGCTGGATTCTGAAGGCAGGCTGTTAACCGATATTCTCACCCTCACCCGCAACCTGGTGCCGCGGCGTTTCCCCATGCATGCGCTCGGCGTTGGACATCCACAAAATGTTTCTGCTTGCTGTGCAATGGGATATGACCTGTTCGACAGTGCCATGCCCACCCGTGACGCCCGTCACGCCCGGCTGTACACCTTTTCGAAACCGCTTGCTCAAATACAATTGGATCAGCCGGAGAGCTGGATGCGCTATTTGTACATCAACGATGAGCGCTATATGCGGGCGAGTGATCCGGTCTCACCTTATTGCGATTGCCATACCTGCCGGAATTATTCGCTGGGATACCTGCGTCATTTATTCAAACTCAACGATACGCTTTTCCAGCGCCTGGCCACCATTCACAATCTTCGCTTTATGACCCAGTTGACCGGCCTGCTGCGAGAGAGATATTATGCAACCTCAGCCATTGGATGACCTGGTGGAGGCCGTGCTTTCCAGGCCGGATTACCATCACATCAGCGTTGACCTGGTGCGCTGGATCGGCCGCCAGGAGATTGGTAAACGCCGGAATCTGAAGGAAGCCGTCAAATTCACCCGCTCCCGGTTGCATCAGATCGCCGCAGCATACCAGGAACCCCGCGTGGAGTATGGCCGTTGGCTGGAGGAGCTCTCTTCTCTTCCTCACGAATTGGATGATCCCCGGTTGAAGGATTTTTGCCGACGGGTCATGGCTCATCATGCCTCCACCCGTGAGAGGCTGCCCATTCTGGAGCTTTTTTTTAATCGGACGTTGTCGCGGATTGCCCCGCTGCATTCCATCCTGGATATCGGCTGTGGGATGAACCCGCTTGCATTGCCCTGGATGCCGCTGGCGGAGGATATCACATATTATGGGCTGGATATTTATTCCGATCAGGCCGCGTTCCTGAATGCCTTTTTATCGCATACCGGAGTTTCCGGTTCTGTTCAGGTTCATAATGTGTTGAATGGCCTGCCGTATAACCTGCCTCGTACCCAGGTGGCTCTGCTGCTCAAGACGTTACCTTGTCTTGAACAGTTGGACAAGACGATCTCCGGACGGCTGTTGGAGACCATCAGGGCCAGCCATCTTGTTATTTCATATCCGGTTCACAGCCTGGGCGGTCGTTCAAAAGGGATGCTGCAAAATTATCAAAACCATTTTGATATTCTGGCCGGGCAGTTGGGCTGGACGGCTGAACGATTGGAGTTCCAAACCGAACTCGTATTTATTGTAGAATTATGATTCTACATAACCTAATCATTATCCATCAGGAGGTGGCAAGTGTCTGATTTGCTTTCAGGATTAATCTCGGTGTTGACGCCGTTACGCGGTTCTGGGGTGATGACCGAAGAAACGAGACCGCTGGAAGGCATCCATGGTGTGACTCTGGAAATGTCAGGAAACCTGGTGATCCGTTTGGGCGAAAAAGAACAAATTGTACTGCGCGGCGAAGATAACATCCTGCCGTTGATCGATACCCCGCTCAAGGACGGCCGGCTGAAAATTCGCTATAAAACCAATACATCCATTTCAATCCATCGAAACCTGGAATTTATCCTGACCGTGAAAAACCTGGACTGGATTGAGACGACCTCTTCCGGGGAGATTGATGTTCCGGCCATGCAACCCTCCTCACTTTCCCTGGTTGTAAAAGGTTCAGGCAGAATCGATACCGGAAGACTGGATACAGTCGAGCTTAATACAATTCAGACCAGCTCCGGTGAGATTGAAATGGAACATTTGCAGACGCGGCGGCTGAAATCGGAAATTACCGGATCCGGCAATTTGCGGATTCAGAACGGCCAGGTCCAGAAGATTGAGCTGCGCATGACGAGCGCGGGCGGCCTTAAGTCACCTGTTCTGCAATCCGTCGGTGAGCCGGCTGACCAGGCAGGTATCGAGATGCTCGGTTCCGGTGATGCCGAAATCGGCAGCATCCACGCCGCTGAAACGAATATCCGTTTGACCAGTGCCGGGAATCTGGTGATCGGCAATTTGCAGACAGACCTGGTTGCAGCCAAAATCAGCGGTTCGGGGGATGTGAAAATTCTGGCGGGCAGTGCGGCAAGCCAGCAGTTGGAGCTTTCCAGTTCAGGCAAGTACATTGCCGGTGACCTCGTTGCGGGCCAGACTGCTGCCGCTGAAGTTTCTGTCAGGATTTCGGGTTCCGGCAGCGCCTTTCCGGGCGAGATCAAAGCCGGAATCGTCAACATGAACCTGACCAGCGCAGGCAGCCTTCTGGCCCGCAGGCTGGAGTGTACAACCTTGCAGGCTGCTATCAAGGGGTCTGGAAACATTTCCATCGAAGAGGGCCGAACAGGCGGCCTCGATCTGCATCTCACCAGCGCCGGTAACTTTTCGGGCAGGCAAATACAGGCCTTGATGGAACCGGCCCCCAGAGTCTCCGCCCGGGTGACCGGATCGGGCAATGCCCGTCTGGGGAACCTGAATGCCAAAACGGTTGAGTTGACCACCGAAAGCTCCGGGGATATCCGGGTTGAAACGCTTCAGGCGGAAGATTTGAAAGCCGATTTGAAAGGCTCCGGAAGCATCCACATTCATGAAGGATCACTTCAACAGGCAAATATTCACGTCACCAGTGCGGGGGACTTTATGGCGCTGGATGTGATGGCGGAGACTGCCACCATCCGTTCCAGCGGTTCGGGGCAGGTCAAGCTTTCTGTCAAGGATCGCCTTGATTCGATCATCAACAGCTCGGGTGATGTGACTTACCGAGGCAGGCCGATTGTTTCCTATTCGAAAGATGGTTCAGGAGAGATCAAAAGATCAAAAAGCTAGACCTGAACTCATTAGCCGAAGAGATTATGCGGGCTCCCAAATACCAGGCCATGGGGATCCCGGAGGAGACCGTACTGGATCTGTTATCACAGGAATCTGAACGCTACCCGGAACACCGTGCCCTGGTAAAGGTGGTGCGCCGCAAATTACACAATATCATGGCCCCTTATCTCGAGGAACTGGATTATGCCCAGGCGTCAGATTGGCTCAAAGGTTTGTCGGTGGATTCTGATCTGTCAGCCGTCAAGGATGTTTGCAGCCGGATTTTGTCTTCTCATGCCTCCAGCCGGGAGCGGATGCCCTTTCTGGAGACATTCTATGCGCAAATTTTTGCGGTTATTGGGAAACCAACATCCATTCTGGATCTGGCCTGTGGTTTTCATCCCTTCTCTTTTCCGTGGATGGGTCTCCCGCCGCAGTGTCAATTCTCTGCCTATGATATTCACCGGCCGCGTATCCAACTAATCAACCAGTTTTTCGCGGTCATGGGTCTTGCGCCGCTGGCTGAATTACGGGATGTGCTGGTGAGCCCGCCCGAACAGCAGGCCGATGCTGCTTTCCTTTTCAAGGAAGCTCATCGGATGGAAAAACGAAACCCCGGCTGCAACCGGGCACTTTGGGTAGCGCTTAAGGTGCGTTATCTGCTGGTTTCCCTGCCCTCGACCGATCTGGGCGGCACTCATGATCTGGCGGAAAAACACCGCTCGCTTGTTTACACCACCATCAGTGGTTTACCCTGGAAGGTAACCGAAATCGTTTTTCCCAACGAGATTGTTTTTGTGCTGGACAAAGGCGGAATGGGATGAGCAAGGTGAAAAAATCTCAGACGGGCAACAGCATCTCTGCCATGAATGATGCCTTGCAGCGTTTCAAACCCCTCCTCAGCGAACAAAATTTTCATCTGCTACTTGGTGAATTGCAACAGCCTTTGCAGCAGGCGCTGCGCGTCAACACACTGAAGAACGCCGACCCTGCCGAATCTGTTTCACGTTGGGCAGAAATGTATGGCTGGCAAATTCAGCCCATCCCGTATTGCGAAACCGGTTGGCAAATCGGACAGGCAAAAGTACCCGTCAGCCAGCCCATTGAACACCGTATGGGTTACTACTACATCCAGGATGCGGCTTCCATGCTGCCGGTTTCCTTGTTCAAAATGGATCCGTCAAATTCGCCGCTGATCCTGGATATGGCAGCCTCTCCGGGCGGCAAGACTACCCACCTGGTTGACCGCTCCGGCGATCTGGGTTTTGTGGTGGCCAATGATTCGGGCCGTGACCGCATCACCATGCTGCGGCTGGTGCTGCAAAACTGGGGCGCTTTGAACACTGCCGTTACCCGTTTTCCGGGTGAAAAGTTTGGGCAGTGGTACCCGGACACTTTTGACAGGGTACTGCTGGATGCGCCATGCAGCATGCAGAATCTGCGTTCCACGGAAGCCCGCCCCATGCACACCATTTCCAGCCGGGAAATGCAAACCCTCTCCCATCGACAGCAGCACCTGTTGTGGAGTGCCCTGCAGGCGGTGAAGGCGGGTGGACAGGTGGTCTATTCCACCTGTTCACTGGACCCCGAAGAGGATGAAGTTGTGCTGGATGCTGTTTTGGAACGGGCAGGCGCGGCCATAAAAATCGAAACTGTGGATGGTCTTGTGCCTGTTTCTGCCGCTGGCCTGTCATCCATCACGGCGGATGAAAATACAACGGTTTTCCATCCGCAAGTTGGAAATGCGGTTCGTTTGTGGCCGCATCTGCTCAAAACGTCGGGTTTTTTTGCTGCATTAATCACCAAACAGCAGTCTCTGCCGGTCGAAAAGGAACCGGCTCCAAAAGTGTCTTCTTCGCTGGATTTGATCCCATTAAAATCTCGCGATGCACGGCAGATCACCGACCAGCTCTTACAGTGCTATGGTTTTGATTTCAAAGCGGTGATGGAAGCGCATGGTCTTGCGTTGTGGCAGCGGCAGAATGTGTTGTATGCCATCCCTGATGCCTGGTGGAAATATTTTAATCAGCTTCCATTCCAGGCAGTCGGAATGCGCGTGGCCGAGCTGGACAACGGCCTGACGCCATCGCATGAGTGGGTGGCGCGCTTTGGGGATAATTTTCAGAAGGGTGTTTTAGTGATCTCTGGTGAGCAAACCACCGCCTGGTTGCGGGGTGAGGACCTGACTGTGGGCATCCCTGCCGGAATGTCAGCGACTGGTATTGTGGCGGTGCGCGATGAATTGGGTCGCCTGTACGGGCGCGGGAAAGCAGGTTCCTCGCGGCTGCGAAACCTGCTGCCGAACAGGTGGGTGGTGTCAGGATGACGAAGATCTGTCCTGCCTGTGGTGCTGAGGCGTTCGATGGTGATCTTGAATGCAGTTTCTGCGGAAGCAAGATTATTCCTGTGTCACTTTCGTTTCAACAGCGGGAAGATGTTTCGCAGCTTATTCAGGATCTGAACCAGTTGATGATTAAAGAGAAGAAAAGACTTCTTCGACAAACAGATCTGGTTAGCATCGCCGTCTGGTTTTTCGGAATTGTGTTGATTTTGATTGCCGGCATGTTACTGGATTCGAATAACATCCATTTAGGGCTGCTGACTTTTTCTGCCATGGTACTGCTGATATGGCGATCTTACCGGCGAAAATGTCTGGTAAACGGGTTGATCCGTTTTTTCCGCAAGGAAACGGAACCCCAAATACGTGAAATCACAGACCGCCTGATGCTGCCCTGCTGGCAGTTCGATCAAATGGCTGCCCGTGAATTAAAGGAGGACGATCTTCTGCGCAAATTTATGTTCTTCCGCTCATTGCCGCGCAAATAATTTCCGGGGGCGATGTGGAAATGTGCCTTTGGGCGGGTTCTTCATTTTATTTGGGGTGGCAATTCCGGTTGAGACTTTCCCCACTCTCTTTTCCTGTCAGAGGGCTTTTGATAATTCTATCCAATCAGACTTTCAAGCCAGGCACATTCATGAGATACACTACGCTCTAAATGCCATCGACTTGCCAAGCTACCGTGTTCTGTTATACTGATATTATTACAGACTGGTGTTCTGTCAAATATCTATGATAAATTTGAAATAACCGGAACAGGATACTTCAAAAACTTTATCCCAAAACGAAAGGACAATCTGTGATGGAATTTACCGTGCGTGATTGGATGAATGAGCTTGTTGTTTTCATCGATCCAAAAAAGACTGTCAGCGATGCTTTGGCCCTGATGCGCCGGCGATATATTCACAGCCTGATCATAAATAAAACTGCTGATAATCCTGAATACGGGATTATTACCTCCACCGATATCTGCGATAAAATCATCGCCCAGAATCGCAATCCATCCCACACCAGGGTGGAAGAAATCATGAATTCTCCTCTTCTTACCGTTGATCAGGATGCCCGAATTCAGGAATGTGCTGTGTTCATGCAGCGACACAAGATCCACCATTTGCCGGTTACTGATGAGAATCTTAAACTGGTGGGAATGATTTCTGACGCCGATTTTTTGATTGTCGCCGAAGCCATGGGTCATGATGACGGAGAGCGTATTGTCTAAAACCCTCCAACAGCATCCAAAAAATCACTTACAATAGGCTTATGTTGGAAAAAATTCTACGGTTCGTCACTGCTGTGATGGTGGTGATAGCGGTTTATCTGTCAACCGGTTACCAGCCCGTTCATGCCCAAACTGCAACCGCCATGGATGTCATCCAGGCTGTCAACGCGCTCAGGGCATCTTATGATCTGCCACCCTATGAGGTATCCAATGAGTGGATGAGTGTCGCCCAGGAGCAGTCTGACTATCAAGCTTCGATTGGCGAACTGACTCACCTGCGGGCAGATGGTACCGGCCCTGGTGATCATGGCATCTCCTCCGAAAATATCGGCGGAGGTTATTCCCTCTCGGCTGAGGGGTTGATCAGCCAGTGGTCCGATTACTGGCACGCCTTTACAATGATCGGTTTCAGCAGTGGCCTGGTGGGTTGCGGCGTTGCCTTGAGCGATAACGGATATTACTACTATACGCTGGTTGTTAAAAACACCGGCAAACTGACCGGTCTTCCAGACGGCGATATATCCACCGGCACTGACGGGACTGAAAACCAGGCTGTCACACCGCTCCCGGGTGGAACCTCCCAGGTGGTGGCAAGAACTGCGCTGCCCATTTATACGGCCACCATGCAGCCGGATGGTTCGGTCATCCACTCCATTTCACAGGGTGAAACACTGTGGAGTATTGCTGAATTGTATGCTGTGACGATCGATGAATTGGCGGCCCTCAACTATCTTGATCCGGCAAATCCGGTCATTTATCCGGGTCAAACCCTTGTCATTCGTCTCGGCTATACAGCTACTCCCATCCCCACCATCACCAACACTCCGCTTCCGCCTACCCGCACGTTGCGTCCCTCACGAACACCTCAACCCTCACGTACGCTCCTGGGCGTTACTGCCTATGGAACCGGAACAGAGGTTCCTCTCGTGCCCTCAAATGGGGTACTCAATCGTAATAACATCCATACATTGGGAATCGTAACCATTGTGATTGCCTGCACCGGTGTGGCTGCCCTGGTCTTTGGCCGTTTCCTGACCCGGCGCAAGCGATAGGTGGACTCGGTTATAATTGGAAGTCCTGAATAATCTATGAAAAAAGCGTTTCTCCTGCTCTTCCTGTTTTCATTTATTCTACTCACAATCCTCCCCGCCGCTTCTGTCATACGGGCTAGGGCGCAGGCGGGAACGGTTTATGATCTAATTGCGGCAGTCAATGCACTGCGTAACGCACAAGGTCTCACTCCGCTTGAGATCGACGGCTCTTTGATGTCGGCTGCCCAATCCCAAAGCGATTACCAGGCCTCCGTGGGTTACTGGACTCACGAGGGGGCAGGTGGCACCAGCCCAAAGGATCGTGCTGTGGCTGCCGGTTTTGGCGGAGGGGCAACGATTTATGTTTCGGAAAATGTAGCCGTTCTCAATCCATCGGCGACCTTTGACACACTGATCTATTCCATCTGGTCGGATTCATTGCATTGGAACACTATGACAAATCCCAATTACACCCATGCCGGGGCAGGGATCACGGTTTCAGGGGATGAGGTTTATTACACACTGGATGTTGCCTATGTGGCAGGCAGCACCGGGGGCTATGTTACCGGAGGATCTACCTCAACACCCGGCGGAGCCGGCTTTGAAGCCACAACGGCAGCCGGCGAAGTAATTAATCCGGTCATCACCGCCACACCTCATGAGGATGGGTCAGTGGTTCATGTTGTGGATCAAGGCCAGGCTTTGTGGAGTATTGCCATCGCCTATAACACCACGATTGCGAATATCATTTTCTTAAACAACCTGGATCCTGATAATCCGTCCATCTGGCCGGGGAATGAGTTGCTGATACAACCTTCATTGATGCCATCCAGCACCGTACCGGTGACTCCTACGAAACTGCCTGCCACTCGCACACCGCACCCCTCCTACACACCCCGCCCGATTGTCCCCACACGTACTGCCACCATAGTACCCACCGCGACGCCTGAACCGTTTATTCAATTGCCATCCTTGAAGACGATTAACCGGCACAGCCTGGGTATCGCCATTATTGCTGTTTGTGCGGCAGGTTTGCTGGCAGTGATCATCACCGGTTTCAGGCCTTCAAAATAAAACACTGTTTATCGATACTTACCCCCGCCTTAGACACATGCAAAGGTACAATCTTTTCTCCATTTTGATCACTTATTTGATGTTTATTATAAGTACAAGAACCTAAAAGTCAACGGATTGCTTATCACGAAAGATATTTCTAATCCGATTCTCATTCTACAATCCGCCCCAACTTGCAATGGAAAGATAATTGAATTCACATGAAAATTTGTAAATAAACAATACCTTAGAATAAAAATAATTCAACATGTCGATAAAATAATGCAATAATATCAATTTTATTATTAATAATATTGATTATCTTATACGTTCCTGTTATAATGAACTTGCAACGAATTTCGTGATGATGCGTATATGGTAGTGGGTACTAGGAGGCTGACATGCGTTCAGGAAGAGTATTTTGGGGTCTGGTGATGCTCTTGACCGGAGTAGTTTTGCTGCTGGAACCCCTTGGAATTATCCCCCAAGACACAAACGTCTGGCGTTTTATCTGGCCCGGGATCATTATCTTTCTGGGTGTCTGGCTGCTGGTAGTTCCCGTTATTTATAAAGGCAAAAAGCTTGACAAAGAAAACCTGACCATTCCACTCGATGGAGCGACGGAAGCCCGTCTGAGATTGAAACACGGGGCCGGCCGTCTTGAAGTATCCTCTTTGGATTCCAGCAATAATTTCCTGACAGGTGAGTTTGGCGGAGGTGTAGATCAAAGTGTTCATCATGATAGCCAGATTTTGCGCGTGAAGCTGAGCGCCCCCTCGCATGAAATCCCGTTTGGCATTCAGTTTGAGGGGCTTAACTGGCAGGTCAAGGTTAACCGCAGTATTCCAACCCGCCTGGACATCGATACAGGGGCTAGCGAAACCATTTTGAATCTGGATGATATGAAAATCGCTGAACTAAATATCGATACCGGCGCAAGCTCCACCCGTATCAATCTGCCCTCCAACGCAGGTTTTACCCGTGTTAGCGTAGAGTCCGGTGCCGCGTCGGTTTCCATCCGCGTACCCACTCAGGTGGCTGCCCGTATTCAGGTAGAGAGTGGATTGGCCGGGATAACCGTAGATCAAACACGATTCATTCACAACGGGCACTTGTACGAAAGCCCCGGCTATGCCGATGCACTTAACAAGGCAGAAATCTTTATAAAAACCGGTGTTGGATCACTGGATGTGAAATAATTGTCAGGCCAGTTTTATTGAAAGGTGTTAATTATGAAATCCATCAATTGGAGAGCTGTCATCGGATTTATGCTGTTGATTTTTGGTGTAATCTTCCTGCTGCAAAACTTTGGAGTGCTGCCTGAAGGGGGGTGGGTGTGGTCGCTCCCGTTCATTTTGGGTGGCGTTGCATTTCTTGTGGTTTTAAGCAGGGGTAAACAGAACTGGTGGGCTGCAATTCCCGGTGTTATACTTGTCTTTCTGGGCATCATCATCGCCCTGGGAGGGCTGGCACCCGATTTTTCAGACCATTTCAGCGGCTCCATCTTTCTGTTTGGCATCGGGTTGGCTTTTCTGATCGTTTACCTCATGAATGTCCGGTTCTGGTGGGCCATAATTCCCATGGGCGTGATGGGTACTTTGACCGCTGTGACCATTTTTGAAGAAGTATCGATCATTGAGGGCGGTTCCGTGTTCTTCCTGGGTCTTGCCCTCACATTCGGTCTGCTGGCAATTCTGCCCACTGGTGGAGCTCGCATGCACTGGCCCTGGATACCAGCCCTGGCGCTGTTGGTGTTGGCTTCGATTGTCGCCATGGATGCCGGGGATATGATGGCTTATATCCTTCCAGTTGCGTTGATCCTGGTTGGTTTGTATTTTCTATCCGTTTCTTTATTTCGCAAGAAAGCTTAAGATTTTGAGGAATTGACAAGATATGAAACTGCATCGAATTACTTCTGAAGCTATGTTGGGCGGGGTTTGTGCCGGTCTGGCCTATTACCTGGGTGTACCTGTATTACTCGTCAGGCTTGTTTTCATTGTTCTGGTATTTGTGTCTGGAATTGGTATTTTTGCTTACCTTTTGCTCTGGTTCTTACTGCCTACAGAGAATACAGTGCGGGCAGAGATGGGCTTTACCTCTCAGGAATGGGCATCCCGTGGGCAGCAGTTTGGACAGGAGGTCAACGACCTCTTTACCAGGCGCCGTGAAAACACCTTGCGACTGCTTGGGATTGTTCTGGTTATCCTGGGAATCCAGGCGCTCCTGCGCATCTTTGTACCCAATATATTTACCTGGATCGACAAGTTAAACGGGCCGTTGACTTTAATGGTATTGGGTGGAATTCTTCTTTTTCTGGCATTCAAAAGGGGTCGAAAATGAGTGACGAAGACGAACAATCCTATTGGAAGAGGAGACCACCCAGCCTTTTCTTCCCACTTTTACTCATCGGCATTGGTGCCGTACTGCTTCTGAAAAACATGGGGATCGTTAGTGGCGATCTTTGGGACTTGTTTCTCAAGGCCTGGCCGGTTTTGTTGATTGTCAGTGGTCTTGACAGTATCTACCGTCGTGATGGCATTGTGGGCGGTGTGGCTTGGGCAGGTCTGGGTGGTATTATCCTGCTGGCCAATCTGGGTTATATCCCCCCCATTTATTGGGATGTCGTTCTGCGGATATGGCCGTTTGCTCTGGTGGTTTGGGGACTTGATATTCTTTTGAGCAGGCGCAACTGGTGGACAGCGGTCCTTGCACTGCTGACAGGTGTGGTGGTGGTTGGGCTGATCTACTGGGTGATCATGGCTGCCCCCGTTACACGCACCATGCACAATGAGACATTCCAGACACAGCCAGAAGGCGTACAGCAAGCTTCCATTGTCCTGGAGTCTGTCACCGGGAAATTTTTACTTCAGGATGGAGCAGCTCCCGATAATTTGGCCGATGGAAAGGCTCAACTGCTAACCAATGAAGATTTTCAGTTTGATTACGTTGTACAGGATGACACAGGTGTGTTGACCCTGAAGAGTGATACAGACAGTGGCTCGCAACACTGGTTCCCAAACATCGATAATAGACGTGAATGGCAGATAAACCTGTCTGAAAGCATGCCTTTGGACATTTCCTCAAAGTTGGTTGCAGGCGAACAAACGGCAGATTTGAGCGCCCTTCAGGTGGATGATGTGGTGGCCGAAACGGTACTGGGACGCAACGTGATAACGCTGCCTGAAGAGTCAACCGGCCTGATCGATCTTAATTTGGTGATGGGGGACATGGTTGTGTACATCCCGAAAGGTGTACCGGTGACGTTTGAGTTGGATACAGCCATCACCGCCCTGGATTATCCGGATGATTTTGAACGGATTGAAGATACTCTCCGCTCTCCTGGCGGAGATGCGGCCGGTGCGCTGCGGGTTCGCATCAGCCTTCCGATCGGAAGTGTGCGAATTCGGTATATAGAGTATTAGATTTTGAAAGGAGAAAAACATGCCTGAAGAAAATGTCATTCGTGAAGAGTTTCGTGTCAAGGGCGAGGATCTGCTGGCGCGGATAAAACAATTGCTTCATGAAGGAAATATTCGCAGGATCATCATTAAAAATGAAGAAGGAGTTACCCTGATTGAGGTTCCGCTGACACTGGGAATGGTTGGGGCTGTACTGGTGCCGGTTTGGGCGGCATTGGGGGCACTGGCTGCAATCGCGACCTCATGCACCATCGTGATCGAACGGGTGGAGCCTCCTGTCTCCCCGAAAGATGACCAAACCGAAAGCACACCATCTGAAAGCTGAGGTTTGCTGCTTGCCGCACAGCTCATTACAAAAGCGGTTTACAGGGTACCCAAAACAGATTGACACGGATGGGGGTAACAAATTTGTGGGTTTCCTTACGAAGGCTTATTGTCGATAGATGAATGCTACGGCATCGACCCCAATTTCACCGACAGATCCGCGCGGAATATCCAGCATTAATCCCAGCTTCACATAAGCTGCATCGGATGAAGATACTTCCCAGGTACCCAATGAAACCCATTGATTATCCGGGAAATTTTCGATGCTGGCGATCAGGGTACTCTGGCTTTCCTCTCCATTGATGAGGATTTTATATGTCAGATCGGCTTCCCCCTCCATTTCGGGTGCCCAAACCCAGATATCATAATAACCGGAGGGAACCTGGCCTGGAACGGTCCAGGTCACCTGGCTGTTGTATTCAGGGTTAATGACAATCTGGAAATCGCCACCCCAGGCTGGCAGATCACTGCTGGTGAACCAGGTGGCACTCGATTCGATTTGGGCAGCAGTATCGTCGACAACATATTTTGGCATATTGGCAGGAAGCTGGGCGAGGAGCGGGCGGAGGGAATCAGGTTGTCGCGTAATCAACATCCGGTCAATGGCCACAATGGTGGACATATCGCGTGCTTCCCAGGTGGTAAGGATGGAAAGCAGGCCCGTACTGTCCAGGTCGTACAGGCCAATGGTTGCCCATTCGTCTGCGGTCTGAGCCGGATAGCCGGATTGTGAGCTATATTGGACATGCTGGCTTCCCAGCAGGGGAGTAAGCTCTCGTTCACCGAGCATCACCCTGAAATCCAAGCCGCCGGCGGAACTGTAAACCGTATCCAGAACGTATATTTCATACAAGCCTGGCTGCAAGGGAACATCCATTTTCCAGATTGCTGTTCCGGATCCGATGGTGGCATAAAAGGGTTCACTGATGACGCGGCCGATTTGCTGGGCAATCTGCTCAGAGCTGTACCATTGCAGTTGATCAAAGGGTGGATCGACGGTTACGCTGGTATCCTCATTCAGCACAACAGCATCCAATGCAAATCCGGGAACATGTGGATCGATGGTGGAAGGATCTTTTTGATATGCCGAAGCGGGCATGGCTGTAGCTGTTGGCAGTGCGGTGGGGGCTGGGGTCGGGGTATTGGCCGGTGCGGCAGTCAGGGTGGGGGTTGGGCTGGGAGGCAACTCTATGGGTGTAGGGGTACCCACAAATATCTCTTGAATTGCCGGAACGTACATCCAGGCTGCCAATGCAACCAGCAAAATCAGGAATGGCAGGATTATTCTCACCAGAAACTGCTTCCAAGGCGGGGAATTGGGCCTGGGCTGTCCCTGGGGCGGGGTTTTGGATTGGTCGTCTGTCGGCGGGTTGATTTGCTGGCTCATGTATTTCAGTACCTGGTGTTTATCAGACAGTGTCGTCATGATACCATACTCTTGAGTGTTTTAAGTGTATACTGTGAGTGCGCTATGGATCATCTGCCTCGTGAAAACGGTAAAACCATCCATTTTACTATAAGCCTGGTCGTGCTTTGCGTTACTGTGCTTTCCGGCTGTACCGGGCAGGCTGCATCCTCGTCTGCTGCACCGGTTACAGAGGAACCGTCCATCCAGATTTCCATCATTTCCGATGGAGCATCCCCTTCAGCCACCAGGACACCCATCTATGCGATCAGCGGCGGACAGGATCTTTTGGTGCCTACCAATGATTGCGTGGATTTGGATAGTGGAAACCTGCTCGGGTTGAATGACCCGCAGTGTGATTTTGCGATAATGCTCCCCGAAAACAATGACCATAACAGCGTCCGCTTTATTCCGCTTTCTTATGCTTCCTTCGCTTTCAATGATGTGTTTTGGGACCTCCCCGATTCGCAGACCTGCAGTATGGAAGTGGAATATTCTGCCGAGCCACATTGGATTAATACGACCGGCGGTTATTATGTTTGTTTCCAGACTGGCCAGGGTCACTGGGGTATTCTGAATGTAAAAGGCATGTCGGGTGACAATTTGCTCATTTACTGGATCACATATCCCGAACAGGGTGAGTTGCTCGCCGTGAAGCCGGCTCAATACCCGGTGTCTGAACCTTCGACCGTTTCTGTGCAGCCTGCCGAAACACCCGTTCCGGAGGAGTTTTTTTCACAGGGGACAAGCATTTGGGTGAATCTGGATCAGGGGGTGGATCTGGATACGGGTGTCATACAGACGGGTTGGAATGACAATGATGATCTGGTAGTATCGGCCGGTGAAATTGGAGCCGACGGATCACTGCTGGGTTTGCAGCTTGAACCTGTCGGGAAGGCGGGAATTCAGACCGGAACAGGTTTTGAAAGTGCTCCCCTCCTGGCAGACTGTCTTCAGGAGGCCGGCTTTCAGGCCGAGCCTCTGCAAGTCAGGGAAGTTCACCTGTATCGATGCTTCCAGACCTCCGAAGGCCGGCTGGGATATGTTTATATCCACGAATCCAGCCCTGGTGCAGGCATACGCCTTGATTGGACCACCTGGCCGGATGTTAAAAGCAGCCTTACCAAACCGGCAGCCACGACTACCCCATTGGAAAGCGGCACGGCAGCCGAATTGGTCATACCGGCCCAACTGGGTGGTGTCAAGGTATACCGCCCCGGGCAGTTGTTTTCATTTACCTGGCAGTTGAAGAATACCGGCAAAACAACCTGGAATACCCGTTATGCACTGGTGTTTGCCGGGGGCACGGCATTGGGAGGGTTGGAAAAGAAGTGGATACCGTACCCCATTGCACCCGGCATGACGGTGCGGCTGGCGCTCAGTTTGGCTGCTCCACAAATCCCGGGCACGTATACCGCCTTGTATTGGCTGGTGGATGATACGGGCCGGCGTTTTGGGATCGGTGAGAACGGCTCCCGGCCGCTGCAACTGGTCATCAACGCGGGCGAGCCGGGTCTGACGCTGGCGGACGGACAGGGAGTCACCCTGGCGCCGGGCACCTGCTTTGATCTGGATTTGGGTTATCCGGCGGTGGATGACTCAGCCTGTGATTTTTCGGTGAGCGAATCTCAGGATCCAGAAATGGTGCAAATCAGCAGTTCACAAGCTGCCTTTGATTTTGATACGCCGTTTTCTTCACCGCCGCGCCTTGGGCAGTGCAAGACCGCCCTTCTTTCCAGCGGCAGGCGTGTGCTGGATTTGCAGGACTGGTACATCTGCTACAGAACTACTGAAGGCCGTTACGGCTGGTTGAAGATTCGGGATCTTTCACCCGATGGTTTAACGAATGACCTTCTTCTGTTTGATTGGAAAACCTACCAGTAAAATAACTGGATTTTGAAGTCTGGTAAATGATAAATTATGTCTCTCCCGTATCCATCGGTTATAATTGGCGTGTTAAGCAAGAGACCAATTAATTTATTGAACGAGGTTCACCTTATTAATGGAAATAGGCCAGGTTAAACCGATAGATATCGATCAGGAGATGCGTTCGGCGTATATCGATTATGCCATGAGCGTGATTGTGTCGCGCGCTCTACCGGATGCCCGTGACGGCCTGAAACCCGTCCATCGCCGCATACTGTTCGCCATGCATGATATGGGCATGCGTTCGAATGCCCCTTATAAAAAATCCGCCCGTATCGTAGGCGAGGTGCTGGGTAAATATCACCCGCATGGCGATTCGGCGGTATATGAAGCCATGGCCCGCATGGCCCAGGATTTTTCCATGCGCTATCCGCTTGTCGATGGGCAGGGTAACTTCGGCTCGGTCGACGGGGATGCGCCGGCTGCCATGCGGTATACCGAAGCCCGCCTGGGGCCGATGGCGGAGGAAATGCTGGTTGACATCGACAAGGACACGGTCAATTTCAGCGATAATTTTGACGGAACGCTGCAGGAACCGGATGTACTCCCTTCACGGCTCCCCAACCTGCTGCTCAACGGTTCCTCCGGCATTGCAGTGGGTATGGCGACCAATGTCCCGCCCCATAACCTGCGCGAATTGGTCAACGCGCTGAATTACATGATTGACCGCTACGATGAGATGGCCGATATCAGCGTCAATGACCTGATGCGCTTTGTGAGCGGGCCTGATTTCCCCACCGGGGGTGTTCTTGTAGGGATGGAGAGCATTCGACAGGCATATACTACCGGCAGCGGCCGTTTGACCCTGCGCGGTTCTGCCACGATTGAAGAAATGAAGGGCGGCCGCTATAGTATCGTGATCACCGAGATCCCGTATCAGGTCAGTAAATCCAGCCTGATTGAGAGGATTGCAGAATTGGCCCGCTCCGAACGCATTTCAGGCATCTCCGATCTGCGTGATGAATCGGATCGCAGTGGCATGAGCATCATCGTTGAGCTGCGCCGGGGAGCTCAACCCCAGAAAGTACTCAACCAGCTTTTCAAATACACCGCCCTCCAGTCCACTTTTGGCATGCGTACCCTGGCGCTGGTCGGCGGAGAACCACGCATCCTGTCACTCAAACGTGCCTTGCAAATCTATCTGGAACACCGCGAAGTGGTCATTACCCGGCGGTCAGCCTATGAATTGGAAAAAGCCCGCCAGCGGGCGCATATCCTGGATGGGCTGTTGATTGCCCTGGCAAACCTGGATGACGTGATCCAGACCATCCGCCAGTCACCGGATGTGGATATTGCCAAAGAACGGCTGGTGAGTCGCTTCAATCTGACTGAAATCCAGGCACAAGCCATTTTGGATTTGCAATTGCGCAGGCTGGCTGCTTTGGAACGCCAAAAAATTGAAGATGAACACCGCCAGGTGTGCGAGCGGATTGCCTACCTTGAAGAATTACTCCAAAACCCCAAGAAGATTCTGGAGGTGATTCGCGAGGACTTGAATGAACTGGCTGAAAAATACGGAGACGAACGACGAACGCGTATTGCACCTGAAGCTGATTCCCAATTCAGCGAAGAAGATCTGATTGCCGATCAGCCCATGCTGGTTACCATCACCTTGCGCGGCTATGTCAAGCGGATGCCTGTCACAGCTTTTCGCACATTGGGGCGCGGCCGGAAGGGCGTCACTGGTCAGGATATGCGGGACGAGGATGAAGTAAAGATCATGCTGCACACCCGCACGCTGCATACGCTGCTCTTCTTCTCGAACAAGGGCAAGGTGTACTCACTGCGAGCCTATCAGATCCCTGAGGCCGGACGCACCGACCGGGGCGTACCGGTGGTGAACCTGCTGTCTGTTGAACAGAATGAAATGATCACGGCGGTTGTCTCGGTGCCGGATTTCAAACTTGCCAGCTACTGCACCATGGCCACCTTCAAAGGCTTTGTCAAACGGATTGAGATTTCGGATTTCGCTGGTGTCCGTCCGTCCGGACTGATCGCCATCAATCTTGAAAACGATGATACCCTCGGCTGGGTGAGGATGACCAGCGGGAAGGACGATATCATCCTGGTTACCGAGCAAGGCCAGGCATTGCGATATTCCGAACAAGTGCTGCGACCTACCGGCCGGCAGTCACGTGGCGTACGCGGTATCCGCCTGGGTGCTAATGACAGGATGACCTCGATGGAGGTAGTTGAACCCAACGGCCAGTTGCTTGTATTAACCGAGAAGGGATATGGCAAACGTACCCCGCTTGAGGAGTATGCAGTCAAAGGTCGTGCTACGGGTGGCATCCGCACAATAAACCCCGGCCATTTTCCCATTATTGGCAAGGTGGCAGCAGCCCGGGTGGTGCAGGAAAGCGATGATATCACCATTATCACCAGCGGCGGCATTGCATTGCGGCTGCGCGTCGATGGTATCCGTTCCAGCGGCAGGGCAACCCGCGGTGTTCACATCATAGATCTTAAGGGTGGAGATAAAATTGCCTCAGTGGCACGGGTTACCGCTGAAGAACTGTCCGCTCCACAGGCAAAATCCCCAAACAACAGTTTCTCACCCTCTGAAGCTGCAGATGGTGAAGTTGAGCCGGAGCCGGTGCCGGAGGAGTAAACGGTAATCTGCACACAGAAAAAAGATGCAATAAAGTGCTGTCAAATTACTGGCAGCACTTATTATTTATGATTCAATGTAGAGATGAAAAATTAAATGGATCGGTATCAAGTTTCGGATCGGGAAGATGCCGGTTTGCCGAAAGAATGTTGATTGGAGAAGGGGATGAAACCTAAAGAATTGGCAGGTAGATTTTTCCGGTCAGCACCAGGACAAATGCCGCCAGAACACACGTCATCAAAAACAGCATCACTGCCAATACAAACCGCTGAAAACTGGTCATCCCCAGGAACTGTTTGCGGGTTTGTTCCTCATCATGCTCGCTGTAGTCATACGGATCGAAGTTCTCGATGGGAATGTCTTCATTCTCGTATTTTTCCTTGGTTGATTTTCGTAGATCTTCATACATCTGGCTTCTCCTCGTGAAACTCATGAAGGACGCAAATGGACATCTCCGGTAATAGTGGACATGGTCTGTCCGGCTTCATCTTCCAGTAATAAATCACCGTTGGGCGTTATACCCGAAACAAACCCGCTTGCCGTAATACGGTTTTCATCCAAAATATTTACCTTTTGACCTTTGAAAGCCAGCAGGTGTTGATACCGGTCAATAAATTCCTTCTCTAAAATTATGGAGCGCAAGGATATCAGGCTTTCGATGATGTCGCGCAGTAAATCAAACCTGTCCACTGGGTTACCGGTTTCTGCTTCAACACAGGTTGCCGGAAACAGCAGATCTTTTTGACATGGAATGGATTCCGGCTTGATATTGACCCCCATTCCTATCACAGCGCTGTGCATTTTATTTCCCAGCCAGATACTTTCCACCAGGATACCGCCTGTTTTGCGCCCATGGATCAGGATATCATTGGGCCATTTAATCTCACATGCTTTTGGCCTGCGCAAGATGGGGAATTTTTGCAGTGCATCACACAATGCCAGGGCAGCCAGTGGTGAGAACAGGCTGGCCAGTTTTGTTTCGGCGGGCTTGGGGTGCAGAACCAGACTGAATGCAAGGGCTGCTCCCGGGTGGGTGATCCAACTGCGGTTCAATCTGCCCCGGCCGGCGCTTTGATGGTCGGCAAAGACCAGGCCGTAATCGGGTGAGCCGTGCATCGCCCAATCCAGAGCGGCATCGTTGGTAGAGCCGATTGACGTATACCAGCGAACTTGTACCGGTAATCCGATAAGACGGGTTTCCAATTCATCTGCCATTAGATGTAATTTTACTCTAATTCACGGGTTGCAGATCGGTTATTTTGAGAACCCGGCAATGATCTTTGCAATGGTGATATTCGTTGACTGTGACGTGCCTGAAACGATCCGCAGAATTCGACCTGCAGCCGTAAACGAATAATCGAATGAATCTGATAGATGTGTATACTTCTTGATTTACGTGGTTAAACACCTGCGATTCAAAGATATTGCAGGTTGATTAATTTATGGTATGATTTTCGTCAATTGGAGAAGGTTGGATGGAAGATAAAATAACTATTATAGAAGGACCGCCGCCGACATTTGAAGAGGTAAGTGATGGATGGGCAGTGGGTCTTAATGAAGGGCCCTTGCTTTATGATCTCAAGCTCACCCGGCTGCGGACGTTTAATGGTCCCGCCCTGGTTGAGCGCTGCTATCGGGCCTGGAGATCCAAATCAAGTATTTACCTCCACTATCGTGATGAATTGGGATTAGAAGAAATTGTCCCCATCATGGCTGCCCGGTCTGTGGAAACTGAGGATGGTGGTGTAATTCTTTTATGGGTACGCAAGGAACCCGAAGATATTGAAGTGGAATTAGGCTTTGAAGACGATCTCGAGTACGATGACGAGGATGAAGACAAACCGGATTCGGATTCCGATCAGGATGAAGATACGGATGAGGATTTCGACGATTTTGAAATAGACAACTAATTTACTAACAATGAGGAGGGCTTTTCAATGCCACAAGATTTGAGTATCGTTCGCCCCCAATTTCCTGCTCTTGCCCGCCCGGAGGTCTTTTTGGACAACCCGGGCGGTACACAAATGGTACATGCCAGCCTGGATCGCATGCAGCGCATGATGGTTGATTCCAATGCCAACCACGGCGGCGAATTTGCCACATCGAAACACATGGATGAGACGGTTTATGAAGCCCGCCAGGCGGTCAAGGATTTCTTCAATGCCGACCGGGCTGAAGAAATCATATTCGGCGCCAACATGACCACTCTCACCTACAATATCAGCCGTGCGCTTGCCAGGTCATTCCGCCCGGGCGATACTATTGTGGTCACCCGCATGGATCATGACGGAAATATTTCACCCTGGTTGCAGGCTGCCGAAGATCGCAATTTACGCATCCGTTGGGTCGATTTCAACACAGAAACCGGTTTACTGGATGTGGAGGATATGCAGAATGCTCTGGCTGAAAAACCACGGCTGGTGGCAGTGGGGTACGCATCCAATTCTCTGGGTACCATCAATCCAATCCCGAAGATCGTTGAAATGGCGCATGCCGCCGGTGCTCTTGTTTATGTGGATGCGGTTCAGTATGCTCCGCATGCACCCATCGATGTACAGGCCCTGGACTGCGATTTCCTGGTTTGTTCTTCATACAAGTTTTATGGCCCACATGCGGGCATCCTGTATGGCAAGTATGATCTGCTGGATGCATTGCCTGCCTACAAGGTGCGTCCCTGTTCGGAGGAACTGCCGGATAAATTTGAAACGGGCACCGGTAATTTTGAGTCCGTGGCAGGCGTACTGGGTGTGATGGAATATTTTGACTGGCTGGGGCGCACCCTGGGGGAAGAGCACTACGAGAAGCTGTCAAAGAAGTACAAAGGACGTGCGCTGACGCTCAAACAGGCCATGTATACCCTGCATGATTATGACCAAACCCTTAACAATGCATTACTCGATGCGCTAAAGGACATCGCGGGTATTTCCATCATCGGTATCACAGATCCAACGAAGCTCCAGCAGCGTGTACCTACATTCTCGTTTAATATTAAAGGAAAGACCCCGCAGGAAATTGCTGCCGGCCTGGCGCGTGAAAATATCTATATCTGGGATGGCAATTTCTATGCACTGGAGATTTCACGGCGTTATGGTGTGGAAGGGACCGGCGGGTTTGCCCGCGTTGGAGCAGTGCATTACAATACACTCGCGGAAATTCAAAAGTTTGGCAGTGCGCTAAAGCAAATCGCAGCCGAATAATTGATTTATTCAGGAATCAACCAATCCCCGCGGATATTCGCCAGAACGGAAAAAAAATTCCCGGAGTTTTTCGTTTATTCTTTTGCAGGATGGGTAAAGGGGCTGCAACTTAGCCAATCAGCCAGAATATTTGTTGCCCCGCAACCCTCTACTTGCCGTGGAAATTTTCAGTAATGCAGGGGATGAGTTCTCAAACACGTATAGAAAACCCGCTGGCGTAATAAAAATAGACTTTTCACTTGATGATATAATGCAAAAATGAAATTCAACAAGAATACCCGCACAATTCTTGTCGGCGGTTTGCTATTATTGGTTGTGGTTTGTGTTATTGTGATGGTTTCCCCGTTGCGGGAAAACGTCTTGTATAAGGCCAACCAGCTCTACACAAGGCTCTTCTACGCGATTAAAGCGCCGGAAAAGGAAGCCTTTGTCCCGGATACTCCTGTCGTGACGGCTACCCCGGGTGTGTTGTTCACTGTTACCCCCTCGGCGCCACCCACCGTGACGGTTACCCTTCAGCCTGAAGAGAGTACCGCCACACCGGCACCCACAGCCACACCGCTGCCTGAATCGGTGAAGCTGGAACACATCAAATACTTTGACCAGCATGGTCTTTATAACTATTGCGCTCCCGCCAACCTGGCGATGGCGCTGGCATACTGGGGCTGGGAGGGTGACCGCACCGATGTCGGTGAAGTGGTCAAACCCAACGACGAAGATTTCAACGTCATGCCTTATGAGCTGGTGGATTATGTCAACCAGAATACCTCATACCGGGCGATTTATCGTACGGGCGGCTCGGAAGACTTGATCAAGAAACTGGTAGCCAATGAGTTTCCGGTTTTACTGGAAGCCGGCCGCTATATGGTTGACCTGACCGGCAAATTAAGCTGGATGGGGCACTATACCTTTGTCACCGGCTATGATGAAGCCGCCCAGGAATTTGTCACCCAGGATTCGTATTACACGGCTGATTACAAGGTCACCTATACCGAGATGGAGGAGTGGTGGCGGGCGTTCAATTACGTTTTCATCGTCGTCTATCCTTCTGAACAGGAAACAGAACTGTTTGAACTGCTGGGTGATTATGCCGACGCAGAAACAGCGTACCGGATCACTTATGACCAGGCCACGAATGAGGTGTGGAGTCTGACGGATGTACAGCAATATTTTGCCTGGTTCAACCGCGGCAGCAGCATGGTGGCTCTGAATGATTACGTGGGAGCAGCCGAATCTTTTGACCAGGCATTTCTGGCGTATCAGGGTCTCTCGGAGGATGTCCGCCCGTGGCGGATGATGTGGTACCAGACCGGTCCTTATTATGCCTATTATCTGACCGGGCGCTATGATGACGTTATCCGGCTGGCGGATCAGACCTTTGAAGGTGCGCGAACAAAGAGCCTGGAGGAATCGTACGTCTGGCGGGGGCGGGCCTATGCTGCTTTGGGCAGCCTGGGCGATGCCAATGCTGATTTTTGCAGTGCGCTGGAATACCATCCCGGATTCGCTCCCGCCGAGACGGAATTGCAGAATCTGGGGCTGACCTGCCCGTAACCCGGCAATTACTGCGCATAGGTACGCATCGGTGTGCATTGACAGCGGTTCGGAGTCGCCCCGATGTACTGAAAATAATACCCTGGAAAGGATTTTTCAATTCTCATGATCAAAATCCTGCACTTCGCCGATGCACATATTGACATTGCCAACCACGGGCGGCAGGATCCGCAAAGTGGCTTTTCCCTGCGTGTGATGGATTTTCTTAAAGCGTTTGACACCATTGTGGATACTGCCATAGAGTGCAAGGTGGATGTGGTGATTTTCGCCGGTGATGCCTACCGCGACCGTGCCCCGGTTCCTACTATTCAACGTGAATGGGAGCGGCGGATTGCGCGGCTTTCGAGAGCAGGCATTCTTACCTTGCTGCTGGTGGGCAACCATGATTTATCCCCTGCCATTGGCCGTGCCCACACCTTGCAGGAATTTGATACTCTTGAGATACCTCATGTGATCGTGTTGGATAAACCCAGACTGCTTAGGCCTGTTGATCTGGAAGGCCTGCCATTGCAAGTGATGGCACTGCCGTGGATGTCGCGTTCACGAATGATGGCATCTCTGGAGATGGACGGCACCAGGCGAAATGAAATTTATGAGAAGATGGGCGGTCTACTGAACGAACTGGTCAACCAATGGCTGGAAAGGGATATCGACCCATCATTGCCGGTGATTTTGACGGCTCATGCTTCAGTGGAAGGAGCCATGTACGGCGCAGAACGAAGTGTCATGCTGGGCGGTGACTTGGTATTACCCCCGGCGCTGGTCAAGGATCCTCGACTGGATTACGTGGCCCTGGGCCATATTCACAAATCACAGGATCTGAACCCGGATGCCCGTCCGCCGGTGATCTACCCCGGCTCCATCGAGCGGGTCGATTTTAGCGAGGTGGCCGACGAAAAATATTTTGTCATTGCCACGATAGATGAACAAAAACGTGAACGCGCCGATGTGGAATGGGTCAAGCTGGAAGGGCGCAAGTTCATCGACAAATATGTACGAATTACCTCCCCGGAGCAGGTGATGGAACAGTTGTTGCTGGCATTGCCCTCACCCGATGAGCTGGCGGGTTCCATTGTACGTTTGACTGTCGAATACCCCCGCGAAATGGATTCCTTGATGGACGAAGTGGTGCTCCGGCAATATACCTCCCAGGCATTCGAGTTTCACCTGGTGCGCCGGCCGCAGATGGAAGCGCGCCTGCGTCTACCGGACAATGCGCAAATTTCCAGCCTGACACCCATTCAATTGCTTGATCATTACTGGCATGCAGCAGGCATCGAAGATGGGCTGGAGGATCTCGACAAACTGGCCGGCGAGATCATGAGCGGTGGCTTACAAGAAAACCAGTAGGAGGGACCAGGGGGGTGGGTTGATGGCTATGAAATAACGGGAAATCCCATCTTCAACATGTTTGGCCTGTCAGGAAGTTTTACCTGACAGGCCAAACGTGCTAATCTATTTCCTGTAGCCGGGGCCTCTTACCACCTGGCCAGGCAATGCGCCGGTATGGTCGCCGTCTTTGAGCACCTGGGTACCATTGACGAATACGTGTACCATTCCCGAGGCATACTGCTGCGGTTCCTGGAATGTGGCATTGTCCTTCACCCTGGTCGGGTCGAACACTGCTACATCTGCATAATACCCTGCCTTGAGCGAGCCGCGCCGTTGGATCTTCAAATTGGAGGCCGGCAATGAGGTGATCTTGCGGATGGCTTCTTCGAGAGGCATCAAACCTCGATCGCGTACATAATGCCCCAGGTAGCGGGCAAAACAGCCGTAAGCGCGCGGGTGGGTGCTGGATTTGAGGAAAACGCCTTCGGGAGCCTGTGAGGAGGCATCGGATCCGATGCACACCCAGGGCTGCTTCATCTCTTTTTCGACATTCTCTTCCGACATGGTGAAATACAGCGCCGAACAGCCGGAGTGGTCTTCGATCACCAGATCCATGATCGTATCGATGGGGTCCTGGCCGCGGAGAACTGCAATCTCGGCCAGCGTCTTGCCGGTGTATGGTTTGAGCTCTTCCGTGTCGAAACCCACCAGGATGATTCCTTCTGCTCCTTTGGTCATCAGATACATGTTTTCCCACTCGTTGGTGGGAGTGGTCATTTCAACGCGCAATCGTTGGCGGATTTCCGGGTCTTTCAGCCGGGCAACCCACTCATCGTTTCCGCCTTCCTGCACCCACTGTGGCATGTTGGCTCCCAACCCGGTGCCGCCGGCAGTGTAACTGTACATATCGGCTGTCACATGCAATCCCTCGGACCGGGCAGCTTCCACTTTGGCAATGACCTGATCCATCTTATACCAGTTATCCTTCCCCATCGCCTTCAGGTGGTAGATCTCCGACCAGATATTGGCCTTGCGGGTGATGTCCAGCAGCTCATCCACCGCCTCCAGAAGGGTGTTCCCTTCGCTGCGCATGTGCGAGATGTAAATGCCGTTATATTGGGCGGCGACCTTTGCCAGCTCGATGATTTCATCTGTTTTGGCGTAGCTGCCGGGCGGGTAAATCAATGCCGTGCTGACGCCCATCGCCCCTTCTTCCATGGCCTGGGCGGTCAGTTTGCGCATCAGCTCCAGCTCATCCGGCGTTGCCGGCCGGTCGGCATAGCCCATGGCATAGATGCGCAGGGTGGAAGCGCCGACGTATGAAGCGATATTAGTGGAGACGCCTTTTCCAGCCAGGTGGTCAAGGAATTCACCCAGCGTGTTCCAGGTTACTTCGAATTTGATATCACCCTGTTCTTTTTGGTAAACTTCCTTCATCAGCGGGCTGAGCGGGCCTTCAGACCACGATTCGCCGAAAACCTCCAGCGTAACCCCCTGGCGGATGTCGCTTTGCGAACGGCCGTCTTGCAGAGACGTGATCGGTGCCCAGCTCATCACATTGATAAAACCTGGGGCTACGGCCAGCCCTCGTACATCCAGTTCCGTCTTTGCGTGGGCATTGCCCAAGTTGCCGATTTGGGCAATCTGCTGCCCTAAAATGGCTACGTCCCCTTTGTAGGGAGTGGACCCGCTGCCGTCATAGATCATTCCATTTCGTAAAATTACGTCGTAAGTGGTAGTCATATAATTTCCTTTACCGATAGCTGTTTTCATAATCATACCCCAGGGTGGCGTAAAAAGCACTGGCTATACCCTGCTCCTTCCCACCAGATGCGTAAAGAATGTTCCTGTTTAGTTCAAAAGCAAGAAAATTGTGTTTTGATATTTAGGCTATGAAATGATTTAAATATCAAAACGGTTTATATCTTGCAACTTTCTGCTCTACGATATCCCTACGCCGATCTCAATTCCGTAATTATCGCGGTAGAATCAAGCCTACATCTCAATTCCAGGAGCAATTATGACAGCAGCGATCAAAATTTCGGGGGGCATTAAATTAATGGGGGAGGTTACACCTGTCCCGAATAAAAATGCAATGCTGCCCGCATTGACCGCCTGTTTATTAACGGACGAAACGGTAACCTATCAAAATTTGCAGAAATCGACGGATGTATTACGAACACTTCAGATCCTCAAGAATCTGGGCGCTGAGGTGGATGATAGTAATTTTTCTGATATTCACATTAACTGTAGCAAGGTGAAATCCCATGAGGTGGATTACACCAATGGGAACGCTTTGCGTTCATCCATCCTGTTTGCCGGGCCGCTGCTGGCCCGCTTCGGCAGGGCCAGGATTCCTCTCCCGGGTGGCTGTGTGCTGGGAAAACGATCCATCTCGGCTCATATTGATGCCTTCAAAAAGGTGGGTATTCGGACCGAAGTAATGGACGGCTACGCCATGTTCGAACGCGTCCAACCGATACAAAAACATTACGAGTTGTGGATGATGGAAGCCAGTGTGACGGCTACCGAGAACCTGGTCATGTACGCTGCCGGGACCAAGGCAGCTTTCAGCATTACAGAAGCTGCTGTGGAACCTCATGTCACCCAACTGCTCAAACTGCTGGAATCGTTTGGTACAGAAATCTTTGGCTTTGAAAGCAATAAAATCCGTATTCACGGGAAAGCCGGGCTCAAGGGAGCAGTTTTTACTCCGGACCCGGATCATATTGATATTGCCGGTTTGATTGTTGCGGCAGCGGTCACCAAGGGCAGGATTGTCATTAAGGATTCGAATATTTATCGTGTGGTCGGTGGATTGGTTCAGTTTTTCTCCAAATTTAACATCGACATCCAGGTTTCCGGAAAAGATTTAATTGTGGATGGTTCAAGGGACCTGGTGATTGACTGTGTCGATTCGGGTTTTCCACTTGCCGCTCAAGATCTGCCGAAAGTCTCACCGCGCCCATGGCCCGGTTTCCCGGTGGATGCACTTCCCAACGTGGTGACGCTGGCCTGTAAAACACGCGGGAAGACGCTCATCCAGAATTGGATGTACGAGACAGGTCTCGATTTCATTCGTGAACTCAATGTTTTGGGAGCCAATATCTTCATGGCAGATCCCCAGCGCGTCATTGTCAATGGGCCGATCAATTTCAAAGGTGGAAAGGTTCTTGCTCCTTCGATCATCCAGGCAACCCAGGCTATCTTTCTGGCCGCTTTAGCCGATCCGGCGGATACCGTCATCGAAGGCTGGGACATTCTGAAACGCCGTTATCCCAACACGCTGGATGTCTACCGTTCACTCGGCGCACAAATTGAAGAAAAATAGAACGATTCACAAGTAAAATTAAGAATCGAAAAAATATCTGCACAAGCAGCTCAGAAAGGAATATCCTTATCTGAAATCATGGTGAATGCGGATATTATTGTGGTTAACAGATCAATAATCGCCACAGCAAGGAGTATTTATGGAATCCTTCCTTACAGGTCTATCGCCGGTCTTGCAGGCATTAATGGGCACCTTATTCACCTATGCCATGACAGCCATCGGGGCTGCCGGAATATTTTTCACCCGTGAAATCAAGAAATCTGTCTTTGACGGGATGCTTGGTTTTGCGGCCGGGGTGATGATTGCCGCCAGCTACTGGTCACTGTTGGCTCCTGCCATCGAGATGACATCGAATATGGGTCGCTGGTCATTTTTGCCGGCTGTCATCGGCTTTCTCTCGGGAGGAGCATTCCTGTATGGCGTCGACAGGATTCTGCCTCACCTGCATCTGGGTTTGCCCACATCGGAAGCCGAAGGGCTGCCTACTTCCTGGCAGCGGAGCATCCTGCTGGTATTGGCCATTACACTGCACAACATCCCGGAGGGGTTGGCGGTGGGAGTGGCTTTCGGTGCCGCTGCGGCAGGTTTGCCGGAGGCCTCGATCACCGGAGCAATTGCCTTGGCGATCGGCATCGGCATTCAGAATTTTCCCGAAGGACTGGCAGTATCCGCTCCCCTGCGTCGGGAGGGAATGTCACGCCTGAAAAGCTTTTTCTGGGGTCAGCTCTCCGGGTTGGTCGAACCGATAGCGGCGGTTATCGGCGCGGCTGCAGTCGTACTGATACGGCCTCTCCTTCCGTATGCCCTGTCTTTTGCCGCCGGTGCGATGATCTATGTGGTGGTCGAGGAATTGATCCCCGAATCACAGCGTGGCGCTCACTCCGATATCCCCACCATTGGGTTGATGATCGGGTTTGCCGTCATGATGGCTCTGGACGTGGCGTTGGGGTGAAAGAAAAGGATTATCACAAATTATGCTATATCTTGTTGCCACTCCCATCGGAAATCTGGGCGATATCACCCTGCGGGCTCTGGAGACGCTTAAAACAGTCGATACTGTCGTCAGCGAAGATACCCGTAAGACAGGGTTGCTTCTCAAACATTTTGAGATTAAAAAGCCGCAGTTGTCCTTTCACGAATATAACGAAGAGCGCCAGGTATCCCGAATTTTGGATTTGCTAAACGAAGGTAAACAGGTAGCCCTGGTGAGTAATGCCGGTATGCCTGCCATTTCCGACCCTGGTTACGTGCTGGTGCGGGCTGTGATTGAGGCAGGGATCCCATTATCCGTCATTCCCGGCCCCACGGCGGTTGTCATGGCGCTGGTGCTCTCCGGCCTGCCGGTACACAGTTTTACCTTTCGCGGTTTCCCGCCGCGTAAGACGGGAGCCCGGCGCAGATTCCTGCAGGTCGATCAAACTTCACCGCACACGTTGATCTTCTATGAAAGTCCTTACCGGCTGAAATCATTTTTGGAGGATGCATTATTTGTATACGGTGATCGCCAGGCAGCTATTGCAAATGACCTGACCAAAATGTTCGAAACTGTTCTACGGGGCAGCCTTTCCGGGCTGATTGAGCAGGTGACCCAGACCGAGCCGCGCGGTGAATATACCGTTGTAATTGCCGGTCTGCGTGATTCCAGACACGATGATGACGAGGATTTACCGGAATGATGCACCGCTTCTTTGTCCCGCCGGAAAGTATTGGAAAATTGGGCGTATTGTTCCCGGCCGATACCGCCCGGCAGATCCGCCAGGTGCTCCGCCTGCGGACAGGTGAGAAGGTGATGGCGCTGGATGGTCAGGGTATGGAGTACACCGTTCTGCTTGAACAGATCACTTCCGAAAAGGTATGGGGCAGCTTGCAGGAAGAACGAAAAGCCACAGGAGAACCTGAATTACAGGTGGCTTTGTACCTCAGCCTGACACAGCGTGAAAAATATGAATGGGCTTTGCAAAAATGTACCGAGGTGGGTGTGAGTGTATTTATTCCGGTTATCTCCAGCCGCACCCTGGCGCGCGATAAGGAGCAGGCACTCCAAAAAACAGGACGCTGGGTGCGTATTTTGAAGGAAGCTGCCGAACAATGCGGGCGCGGACTCATCCCTGCCATTCATGCCCCGGTTGCATTGAAAGATGCAATCGGCGAAGTTAAGGATGAACACCTTGCGGCTGCATTTCTATGGGAAGAGGAAAACCGGTTTTCACTGAATGGCTGGCTGCTGGAACAGATCCAAATTCAGGCAAATGTTGCAGAGAAAAGAGTGGGTTTATTCATCGGCCCCGAGGGGGGATATTCTGAGGAGGAAGTGGGTCTCGCCCGAAATGCCGGTATTCAAACGGTTTCTCTCGGCAGGCGGATTCTGCGGATGGAAACAGCCGCGGTGGTAGCCTCGGCACTGGCATTGAGCGCCTTTGGCGAGATGGATTAACAACCATCCCCCCTTTCCAGCGAGGGATGGGGGAAAAGGGGCGGGGTGACAAAATGATCCTGTGCCGTATCTTTTCAACATCCTGAATTTTGAATTTGACTTTTGAGGCAGTTCCTAGATTTTACCCCACTGCTTGCGGGCTTGCTCTTCAGACATATCCAGCCCCAATGTACCGCCAGGGTTGAGGATGCCATGCGGGTCAAAACAGTTTTTCAGGCTGTGAAGCACGGCCATTTGCACTTCGCCGGACTGTTCCGCAAACCACGGGGCAGTCTGTTTACCGATGCCGTGGTGATGGCTGATGGCAGCCCCTGTTTGGCTGATGGTTTCGAGGATCCCGTATTGAAAATCCAGATATTCCGGGATGGAATCCATATTGGCGATGAAGATGAAATACAGGTTGGTCCCCTGGGGATAAAAATGCGAACAATGGGTCATGCAAATGGTTCGGGGACGCTGCTTGATGAAATCGCGTACTTTTTGATACACTTCTTTCAACTGGCTCCACGTCACCGCACATTCCAGTGTATCCAGGCAAATACCGAAATCATGCAGATCTTCCCTCAAATAGGGGTCGCGAAAACGGCTGTTTTCCCACTGCTGCACTACACCAAACAGTGAGAGGTCAAAGGCCTTGAATTTGCGGGCAGTATGGCGAACATTTTGGTTTACCCGTCTGGCAAAACCCTTTTCACCATCCGCCGTACCGATCATCAGGCAGCGCTGCATGGGTTGATAACCAAGGATTTTGAATACTGTGTCAGCGGGGGTGCCGGCCATTCCGTACATGTTCATCGCCACTTCCGTCTCTTCCGCATCCGACAGACGGAAAACAGAGGGCAGCCCCCCTTCACCTTGCATGATCTCGCGCGCCGCAACCAATGCCAAATCCCATGTTTTGTACATGTAGGCAAAATAGCGGCGGTTTTCCGGCATAGAGCGGCACACTTTAAGGGTGACGTTAACCAGCACGCCAAAAGCGCCTTCACTGCCCAGTAATATTTGATCCATATCCGGACCGGTGGCTTTGCGGGGGAAACCGGGTGTCTTGATGATCCCCACCGGCGTAATGTATTCCTGGGCGATGACAATATCTTCTATCTTGCCGTAATAAGTGGAGTTCTGCCCGGCGCCGCGCGTGACCACCCATCCACCGACGCTGGAAAATTCAAAGGATTGTGGAAAATGGCCGCAGGTATAGTTATGTGTTCCATTCAGCGTGGTTTTGGCATTTTGCAGGATTTTTTCCAGTTGCGGCCCGTTCATGCCGGCTTCCACCGTGATGGTCTGGTCTTGCTCGTTGAAATCCAGAACCCGCTTCATATAGACACTCATATCCAGCGTAATCCCGCCCTGCACCGCTTCGGTGCCGCGCGTCACGCTCGATCCGGCACCGCGCACATAGAGGGGGATTCGTTCTGCATGGCAGTAGGCGACAATTTTCTCCACATCGTCTTTGCTGCGCGGGCAAATCACCGCGTCGGGCAGGTTTTCGATCTGATGGTGGCGCAAACGGAGGTCATCGATCATTCCTTTCCCGTAGGATGCCTGAATGCGATGGTAGGTATCGGTCAGGATATTCTCTTCTCCCACCATGATCGTAAGTGCTTCAAGATGCCGTTTTTCCAATCCACCCGGGATTTCGACGTCGACAGCCTGAAAGCCGGTTGCTTTGGGTGTCTCGAAATCAGCATCCAGCAGCCCAAATGTGTCTTTCAGCAAGCGATATAAATGGCGGTTGGGATGTTTGAACTCGTCCGGCGCACCCCATTTCAGGAGCGAGCGATAGGTTCCGGGTAGAGGGGGCTCTTCAATCCAGTGCGGAGTGAACCTGATTTTTTGTTTGCTCATGGGATTTCTCCTGGCTTCGGCCGGCGGGCGCCCCTGGTGATAGACGGTATTTGAATTGTGTGATTCCGGCAAGACTGTTTTGCCGTTTGGATTTATCCAGTGACAGGGATTTGCGTATGTTCCATCTCCAGTTTGATTGGCACACCTGGGGTGGGACTGTAATAGTCCTGCCATATTTTTTGGTAACGCGCGACTTCCCATTCCCAGCGCGTATCATCCCATTCGAGCTCCGGTTGGACAATAGCCCTGATGCGGGGCAGCAGAGCTTGCCCACCCTGTGGAAGCTGCAGCCCCAGGCGGACGCGTCGCAGCAGTAGATCGTCGAGATGAATGACTCCTTCCGAACGGGCAGCCAGGCGCAGCTCGGCCCACAGGTTTGGCATTGTCTCGATGGGGGTCAGTTCTTCTACGGGTGATTGTATCAAATCCACAACCGCATTACCATATCGCCCGGCCAGATAGAGCGCCTGTTCTTGCTTCAACCTGGTTTCACTGCTGTATTGGGGCAGAGAGTTGAAAATGGGTTTGCGGATGCCGGTGATGGATCGTCCTGCAAACCGGTAGCGGGCAGCCTGGAGGACCGATTTGGCCATCACCCGAAAGGTGGTCAATTTTCCACCGGTAATGGTGAACAGCCCTTCTTCCTCCCAGACGGCATGGGCGCGGGATTCGGCTGAAGGGTTAGCCGTTCCGCTGCTGATAATCGGGCGGACGCCGGCGTAGGTTGCCAGAATATCACCCGCAGTGATGTGGCACGCTGGAAGGATCGATTCGATCGCTTCCAGGATATAGTCGATTTCGGTCTGGGTGGTGTACGGCTCATCACCGGCCTGCGAGTGGTCGAGATCGGTGGTGCCCACCAGGTACACGCTTTCCCACGGGACGGCGATCATGCCCCGCTGATCGTTCGGGTGCATCAGGATGAAGGCCTGCCTGAATGGCATTTTAGAGCGGGGAAATATGAGATGGCTGCCGCGGGTTTGCCGGATTCTGGCAGGCACACCGAGCGGTTTGCGGATTTCGTCTGTCCAGGGGCCCGTGGCGTTGATGACAACCCGCGCCTCAATTTCGGCGGTAATCCCATTTGGACTGCTTTCATCTTTTACAAAAACTCCACATACTTTGCCATGTTGATCTCTCAGCAATGTTTCCACACGTGCATAATTGATGGCATGCGCCCCCTCCAGCATGGCTTCCTGTAAAAGCCGTAAAACCATTCGAGAGTCATCCGCTGCGGCGTCGTCATAACGAAAAACGGCCAAAAGGCCTTCAGGGTTTAACTGTGGAACCAGGTTGCTTGCCTGACTGGGGGTAAGAATCTGGTGTTTCCATTTTTTACCAAACAAATCGTACAGGATTACACCCAGCATGAACAGCCGGTTGGAAGTATGGTATGCGGAATAATTGGGCATGATGAAGGGCAGCGGTGTGACCAGACCCGGAGCAGCCTGCAGCAGCCATTCACGTTCCCGGACAGATTCGCGGGTGACATCGAACTGGCCGCTGCGCATGTAGCGGAACCCGCCATGCACCATTTTGGATGAACGGCTGGAGGTTCCGGAGGAAAAATCACCGGCTTCCAGCAGGAGGCAGTTGAGACCGGCATTTCGGGCCTGCCGGAGCACCCCCGCACCGGTAATCCCTCCGCCGATGATGATGACATCCCAGGGCTGCCCAATTTCGGACCACAGTTTTTCGCGATAACCTTTTTCCCACATTACTTTTCCCCTGTTAATTGGTTCCTTTTTTCCGGGATTGCTGTGCAGTGTTCCATAGCTCAATGCTGCGTATCATGATCTGTTCGGCAAGCTCGCCTGCCTGTCGTGAATTTCGGGAGAAGGCAGCCTCTTTTAGTTCCTGGTAAAAGGATCTGGAGGTCTTGCGTGATATTTCGAGCATAAAATATTGCGGAGCAAGAAGCTGGTAGTAATCTTTAAAGCCGTTCAGGATCAGTGTATAAATGGGGTTATCCGAGAGAATGGTCAGGGTATGGTGCAGCTTCCAGTCAACCTTTCCGTAGACATTTGCATCTTCGATGAGACTGGAAAGGATTTCATCCATCAAACCGACAACCTGGCCGGGGTGATGTTCGACAGCTAAAAATGTATAGTGCGGAGCCAGCACGGTGCGTACTTCCAGCATCTGGGGCACCCATTGTGTGCCGATGGGTGCGTGCCGGGTCTGGAGGATGGTGGAGAGGGTATTCATGTTCCCTTCGCTCCATATATCCCGCACACGGGTGGGCTTGCCATGCTGGATTTCGATCATGCCGTTGGCAGAAAGCTTCTGCATGGCCTCTCGGAGCGTTGAGCGGGTGACGCCCAATGCTTCCGCCAACTGATGTTCGTTTGGAAGGGTACTGTTGGCGGGCAGAGAACCATCCAAAATGGAGTTGACCAGGCTCTGATAGGTTAGCTCGGCCGGTTTTTGCGGCCTTGACCAGGATGGGAGTGAAGTGTTGATGGGTAACCTCTTTGATTACTGGTAAGAGGTCTGACCTCTTTTGTATAGTATACGAAATTTATAGGGTCAATTCAAGCCATCTTTTATTTGTTTTGAGCCGCAATTCGGCTCAAAACAACCAAAACAATGTATTTTTGCCCCCTTCCCGACTCGGGAAGGGGGTCACAGGGGGTTAGGTGCACAATTAGTCCATGAATCATGTAACAAGGGCCAGGACATCACCCGAAGCACATTACTGGAATTGTAATAAAAAATCCCCGTCTAGCTCATAATGGACGGGGATTTTTTATCGGCAAAGATTAACTTTTGTCCCAGCGCTTGATCAAATCCTGCTTGAGCTGGAATAGGCGCGGCGTCAGCGATACGTGGTAAATGTGAGGGTTGAGGATTCTCTTTACACCCAGGTCCAGGTGTTCCAGATCTGCTTCGCGGCGGGCGCGAATTTCCTCGATGGAGCAGGGAGTGTACAGCATTTTGCCATCTTTCATCACTTCTTCGAGCAGCGGTTCACAGTGGCTGATTTTTTCTGAATCGAGCTTATGAAAAACCTGGTATTCAGTGGGATGATGGAGGGTGACGGTATCCAAACCGCGCGGATCTTCATCCTGCAGGCTGATCAAATCGGCGTGTGCTTTATCCCGTTTATCATAGACGCGCCAGACTTTCTTTTGTCCGGGATTGGGAATTTTTGCCGGGTTTTCGGATATCTTTAATGCCGGTTTCCATTGGCCATCTTTTTGAATTGCAACCAGTTTGTACACGCCATCCAGCGCCGAATCACCGTGGGATGTGATCAGGCGCGTGCCAACCCCGTATATCAGGCGGTTGATGACTTCGTCAGCAAGTAAGCCGACTTCCGGTGCTTCTTCCTGGATCTGGGTGATAATCTGCCAAAGCACAAGCTCATCCAGTTCATTCGACAGGATAATTTTGGCATTCGGATAGCCTGCTTCGTTCAATATCCGGGCAACCCTTACGCTTAGATACGCGAGATCACCGGAATCCAGCCTTACCCCAATCGGTTCATGACCTTTCCGGCGCAGCTCGTCGAATACTTTTATTGCATTGGGCAGGCCACTTTCCAGGGTGTTGATGGTATCAATCAGCAGCAGGCACTCGTCCGGGAAAACCTCCGCATAAGCTCTGAAGGCATCCAGTTCAGTGCCGCCCATGGCCATAAATGCCTGAACCATGCTGTGTGCATGGGTTCCTTTGGGAGGGTAGCCCAATAAGTAGGACATTCCTGTGTTGGATGTGAAATCGACGCCGCCAATCAATGCAGCCCGCGCACCGGCATTCCCACCGGTGTACTGGGCACGACGCATCCCAAATTCCATCACCATGTTCCCGCGCCCGGCTTCCTTGATACGGGAAGCTTTGGTGGCGATAAGGGTCTGAAAATTCAGGTGGTTGAGCAGTGAAGTTTCCAGAATCTGTGCAATAGCCAGCGAGCCTGTCACTACCGTAAGCGGTACATTGGGATGCACCACGCGCCCTTCAGGGATGGCGGAAATAGACAGATTGTCAAAATGGAAGTTGCGGGACAGCCAATCCAGAAAGTCATCCTGGAAAAGACGAACGCCTGTACGTCCTTTTTGTTCACGCAAATAATCCAACTCATGTTTCTGGATTTCTACGCCGGATAACCAGTTTATAAACCATTCAAGGCCGGCATTGATGCAGTAACCGGCGTGATGGACGCCATAATCGGGATAACTTCTAAAAAAGTGATCAAATTGGGCTTGTTGCTCGTGAATGCCCATCCGGTAATAGACCTGGGCCATGGTCAGTTCGTACAGGTCGGTATACAGGATACCACGATTGATTTCTTGTTCGGTTGGTTTGATAGTTCACTCTCTCAGTATGTATAGTTTCTTATTCGTTACTCCAAAGTATACCATTTTCCAATAAATCCTCACTTCTCCGGCTTTCTCTCATTGGTCATAACCAGATTATTCCATCACTTGTTCCCCGGTTAGTTGCCTGTTCAATCCGGCTCCCATAATGTCTGAGCCAATTGATCCAGATTTCCGATTTTTGCAAGCTCTGGATGGCGCTCAAATACCCCGCTGAAGACATTGAACTGGTGCTGCAATGCTGCGCACAAACACTGCCTGGCAAAACCGGCAATAGGGAAATCCATGGCTTGATAACCTTCCAGGAATTTGACCAGCAAACGCTGGTTGCAATCGAAAAAATCCAGGTGAAGGGGCGCCAATTCATAAAATATATCCCCTGCCATGCAGTCGCCAAAATCGATCAGCCCGTTTATTTGCCAATGCCCGTGGCTGAAATCGCCCAGGATATGGTCCTGGGTCATATCGGCATGGATCAGGTGCAAAGGAGATCGTATATCGGCATCTTCACGAGACTTGTACAGAAAATCAGCCGCCTGGCCCGCCAGCCTGGCCGGCAGCCCCAATCCGGCGGGAGACTGCGGTTGAGCGCAGCGTAAACGTGCCAGAAACCAGTTGTTGAGCCTGGCGCGATATATGGCCGGATCTGGCGGGAAAAGGGATGCCAATGATTCGGGGACAGGCAGGCTGTGAAGGATATGCAGGATTTCACCGATTTGGAAGGCAACGGCCTGCCTGTCTGGATCGGTGACCTTCGCCAGATCCTCACGATAACTTTGCCCGGGCAAATAGTTGAACAGGATGAACTGCCAGTTATTAACGTTGGGCGAGATCGGCCCGCATTCCAAAATACGGGCCGCCGGGATACCGGGAAATTGAGCCAGCAAGCTGTTGACAGACGTTTCAATTTTATAAGAATATGCGCCATCGAACAATGGCCCAAAGAATTTGATGACAAATTTGCGGTCGAGAATGAACGTGGGAAAAGTCCCTGCTGTGCCTGCCCATATATCTGTGATCATGATCCCGCGTTCCCGGCATAATCTTTGAATGACAGGAGTCCAAATTTCTGCATCCATAAAATGGGCGCTGTAGCCATCGACTGTTTTGAGGTTCTCAAGATCTGTAAGAGGGTTGTTCATCATATATAAAGTTAATCGTACCCGAAAGGGATGAAGATGAAAATCGGATTAGGAAACTTAAAATTCTTCCACCTTGCTTGACTCTCCCTTTCAGAATCGCTATAATAAATTTACAGGGCGTTCCAAGAAATTGGAGCTACTCACTGACAAGGGCAAAGAAAGTCAACCTTATTAATCGAAAGATAGGGGGAAGAGGTTGAACTGGAGCCCAAGGGAAATCAAAGCTGAATCCCTGATGAAATGAAGACAGTCGATATTTATACCTTGTCTTCTGTAGTTTTCAAAGGGAGCGATGAAGTCCTGGTCAATTAGATCCGCAAGGAAAAATATTGACATAAGTGAGAAGCAAAGGTTACTCGGAACCCCTGTCCTTTTAATGATTGTTCCCGTTATGAAGCAGGTTTGATTTAAGCAGCCCAACAAAAGGTAAATTTCGATATTTTTCGCGATAATCAAGACCGTAACCCACCACAAACTGGTCCGGAAGGTCGTACCCCTTGTATTTTACCGGAATATCGATCAACCGTTTGGCAGGTTTGTTGAACAACACACATACTTCCAGGCTGGCAGGAAGACGGGTACGCAAATTACCCAGCAGGTAATTCAGCGTCAAACCGGTATCGATGACATCCTCGATGAACAGCACATGTCGGCCGCGAATTGGGATATCAAGATCTTTATCCAGCCTGACAAATCCCTGATTGCGGCTTTCGGTAGAGTAATTGGAGACGGCCAGGATATCAATTTCGAGGGGAATATGAATGGTGCGCAGCAGATCTGCCATAAAAAACAGCACCCCGCGCAGCACCCCCACCATGACCGGGTTCTTTCCGGCATAATCTTCGGATATCGTTTGGCCCAACTCGCGAACACGAGACTGGATCATTTCCTCGGAAAAGATGATCTTTGAAATGTCTTCCGCAAAGGGCCCATACTGCTGCAAATCCTTGTTTTGTACCAATTTAATTTTATCCCTCTTGGTTTTGTGAGGCACGGCCTTTCAGGTGATCGGCTTCCTGATACAGACCGTACTTGACCATCATCTCGCGCATCTCACGCCGTTTGAGCAGCTTGATTTTGATATCAGGATACAGTTCCTGAAGTCGTTTTATTTTCCGGTTTTTATGTGTGCTGAGCTGGGGCTTTAAAGTTGTCAATTCAATATATAAATCCTGTGCCGGCAGATAAAAGTCGGGGGCAAAAGCTTCAGTGACATTGCCTGAACTGTCATACTTCAAGGCAAAGGTACGTGGTTCATATTCCCAGGCGATGCCATAAAAATCGAGTACTTTGGAAAATGTTTCTTCAGATGGATGAGAAAACTTGTGCGGACGGTTTATAAAACAGGGCAATTCGGTCACTTCTTTACTTCCACGATACTTGTAAACTTGTATACGTGTACATTTTATACTATCTTGACAAGAATGAAAAGATATATTATACTAAAGGTATAATATACATAAGGATCACTAGATGATAATTGAAAACGATCGTACAGAACAAATCGATGAGCTCCTTTCGAAATGGGAAGAGAGTTATAAAAAGGGTTTGTTAAGTTTTTGGATCCTTTTGCAGTTGAAACAGCGCCCAACCTATCCCTTTGAAATGAAGGATATCATCCTTGATCTCAGCCAGGGCACTATTTCGGCAGAGGAGAACAGCCTCTACCGGGCATTGAGGCGCTTTGAAGATCTGAACATTGTGACCAGCAAGCTGGAGCCCACCGGGCAGGGGCCTGACCGCCGCTATTACGAGCTCACCCCACGCGGCAGCTATCTGCTGCGAGCATTCATACGGCGGAATATTCTGGTTTTTCAGACCCATTCTGTCAGTGAGAAAATCAACTCGGTGCTTGAGGATTAGTTTCTGGAGGAATTTCAATGATGAGCGAGAGACTGGAAAAACAAAAATCGACCTTGCGCGATTTGCTGTATTTCGTGTGTGGAGCGGCAGTTGTGCTGTTGTTGACATCCATGGATCTGGGTAATTTATGGGATTCATCCGGCGGTTATTCAGGGAGGATGATTTCCATTACAGCCTGGTTTGCTCCCTGGCTGATATTGCAGATTGTCAGCCTGATTATTCCAGTCTGGATGTGCGAACAAAAAGAGTGGCGGAAAATCCCGTTTGATGAAAAAGCAAACCTCTTTTTTGGATACCTGGCAGTTTGCTGGGTCTGTGCGGCAGGGTTTGTGCTGCGGGTTTCCGATCTTCTAAATTACTCGCATCTCATCCTGGCTGTTTTTGGCGCAGTCATCCTGGCAGGTTATCTGTTTTTCAGATTCCAGCGCAACAAACAGCAGGACATGTTTCCCTAATGCGGCTCCCAACAGGCTTGATTCTGTCAGAAAAATCTTCATTATCTTACCGAAAAATATAGTTAATATGGAAAGAGGCTGTCTACAATGCAGTACACCCCAAAAGCAGGCAACCTCTTTTTATTCCCAACTGATGATCTGTTTAGGATATCCGACAGTGAGCCGGTGATTAATTGGCTCGCTGTGGAAATATACTCTTGGGCGGACTCCTCGTTGCACTCGGAGTGACAAAAAGGGTGCAATATTCCTTATGTTGTCATGTCGAACGAAGTGAGACATCCGCCCAAGGACCTGTTGATCCATTAACCGTTTGTGGAGATTCTCTCCATCCTTATCATATTGCAGGGAATCGTCTGATTTTTCTTTTGAGACAGCCTCTTTCCATATCAACATGGAATATTCCAAATGACGATCAGGAGGCCGCCGCCTTAGATTGGCGGATGATTTCCCTGATTTGTGCCAGGTGATCGTCGGTATGCTTCAGCCCCAGCAGAAAACGTCCGCGTGCATCCACAATGCCGGCGCTGACCCAGGGGCTGTAGGTGGTCTCATAGTGAGGCGGGTCCGGCCACAGCTCGAAGCTTGCCAGACAGAATTTACGGCTTCCGAGTAACAGGTTACGGCATTGACCGATAGTCTTTACTTCCTGCCAGGGGAATTCGTAGCGCGAGCGGCCGTGAAACTCCACCCCGCGCGCCAGTTCGGCAGCCAGGAAGGCTGATTCCTCATTGGACGCATTGATATGCACAATCACATGCGCCAGCGTCCAGGCAGCCTTAAGCTCATTCGGATTCTGTGCGTAAGGATCCATCGCATCTGGATCTTCCGGCTCAAAGACCACATCCCGGTCATCGCAAGCCGAAAGCTGAGCAAGGATGGTCGTATAAACGCTGTCCACGGTTTGCCTGAGATCCTCAAGCGTCATGGTCGAAGCCAATTTGGCGACAGTTGTTTTTTTCTGGTGTACAGGTGTAAAATCGATCATGGTCCCTACCTCTAAATTCATGCTATGATCATTTCAACAAATAAAAAACAGTTAAGTCATTCAGTTTCCATTATAGACTGTTTTGGAGAAAATCAATGTCAACGGAAATTCAAATCATCAAACCCAAAAAACTAAAACAAGGGGATATGGTTGCGCTGGTTGCCCCCGCCAGCCCGCAAAACGAGGATGAAGGTATCTGTGCTGCCATCGAAACTATCGAGTCATTGGGATTCAAGGTCAAACAGGGCGCCAACCTTTTCCACCGCTACGGATATCTGGCTGGTTCTGACCTGGAACGGGCTGCCGACATGAACGCGGCCTTTGCCGATGAGCGCGTAGACGGCATTATCACCATTGGCGGAGGATACGGTTCGCCGCGTATTCTGCCGTTTTTGGACATGAATGTGATCCGCTCCAATCCCAAGGTGTTGATGGGCTACAGCGACATTACGGCTTTATTGAACGGTATTCACGGGAAAACCGGTCTGGTCACGTTCCACGGTCCCATCGGGGCGCAGACCTTCTCTCCATATACTCTGGCGGAGTTCAAAAAGGTGGTGATGAACGGTGAAAGCGGCGTTGAAATTGGCACGCCTCCGGCTTTTGAAAAAGCGGAAGGCAAAGTGGAAAAGACCAACCGCCTGACACGCATTCACCCCGGCAAGGCACAGGGACCTCTTGCGGGCGGGAACCTCTCTTTGATGGCCACCTTGTGCGGTACGCCGTGGATGCCGGATCTGGAAGGGCGCATCCTGTTCCTGGAGGAAGTGGGCGAGTCCACCTACCGCGTAGATCGCATGCTGACCCAACTTTGGCTGGCCGGTGCCTTGCAGAAATGTGCGGGCATCGTGTTCGGCAAGTTCACCAATTGCAAGACTGATGCCTCGTGGGCCAAGCAGCTCACGGTGGAGGAAATTCTGTGCGAGCGTTGTGGTGACTTGAACATCCCGGTTCTGCGCGGGCTGATGATCGGGCATGTGGAGGATCAGACGACCCTCCCCGTTGGCTGCCTGGCCGAGCTGGATGTGGAAGCCGGGACGCTCAGGCTGCTGGAGGCGGGGGTGGTGAGTTAGATAATCATACTTTTGCAGATGTTGCCTGTAATTTCAAGCCAAGTGCATTGATAATTTTAAGAACTGTAGCGAAATCTGGGTGTCCTTCAGGAGATAATGCTTTATAAAGGCTTGTGCGCCCAAGTCCAGTTTTCTCTGCAATTTGGGACATTCCTTTGGCTCTTGCAATATCTCCGAGAACCGCTGAAATTAGCGCAGGGTCGCCATCTTCAAATGCGGCTTCCAAATACATTACCATGTCCTCATCTGTTTCCAAATGTTCAGATGCGTCCCATAAACTTGTCGTTATTGTATTTTTTTTCATTTGTGTTACTCCTTCAACCAATGAGCAAGTTGATGTGCTTTCTGAATTTCCTTTGATTGAGTGGATTTATCACCACCGCAAAGCAGGATAACCAGGATATTTCCTTGCTTTACAAAATAAACACGGTATCCAGTCCCATAGTTTATCTTGAGTTCAGAAACGCCATTCCCGACTGGCTCTACATCACCAAAATTTCCAAGCGAAACTCTCTTGATACAACATCAATTCGAGCCTTTGCCCTTTTATTTTTCAACGAACTAAACCACTTTTTGAAAGTGTCTGTTTCGCGAATCTCTATCATGTGGATATATTGTATCCCACAGGATACAACAAGTCAAGACGCATTCTACGAAATGCTCATTATAAGAAAACAATCACGGATACAAAAAAATATTGGCCCTCATTGCCATTTTTGATTTACCAGGCTATACCTTCCTGTTGAAAATAATCAACTACAGCGCTTACAAGCACATACTTTCGTTTCACCAAAACAAAAGAGGTAAATCATTGAAAGCAGTCAAAATCCATATTCATAATTTCAGAACGTTTCGTGATGATGGTTACCGGCTGATGATCGGGCATGTGGAGGATCAGACGACCCTCCCCATTGGCTGCCTGGCCGAGCTGGACGTGGAGGCCGGGACGCTCAGGCTGCTGGAGGCGGGGGTGGTGTCTGTATAAAAACAGATTCCGGAATTAAACGGTTTACGGTATATATACCGTGAGGGCGGTTGATGAATCGCCCTCACCGAAGTAATTCCGATGCAGGTTGGGTTGAATTCGGATATCTGAAACCCAACATATAAGTGGTTTTAGGTCGTGTGAAATTACGGTTGGATTACCCAATTTTGTTGGGTCACCCTATTTATATAGGGTTTCGCAAACAACGCTCACCCAACCTGCGATTTACTGCATGGTATACCGTGCAGATGAAACGCCTGGTGGCGGAGGTCACCGGTAAGCCGGTGCTGTTACCCAGGACGCTGATCGCGCGAGTCGCCGAGGAACTGTGGGGGAAGGAGTAGGTTGGGTTGAGAACGAATGTCCGAAACCCAACGTTGTGGTAAGGGCAATTCATGAATTGCCCTTACTTGCATGGCCACCGACGCGCAGAAAGGTTTTTAAGAGCTATTACCCAAACTCTGCAGGGCTGCGCGCTTTTTACGATATTCGATGATGGGCAGATCTCCTTGAATCAGAATTTCGCCAATTTTCAAACCGCTAACTTTGGGTTGCTGGGTAATAACCACACGCCGGTCTTCGTGAGCGATGTACACATTACTCGGCATTACCAGGCGGGCAACCAGTTTTCCCAGAACGGGTAAGCGCATAAAATTTTGGTAGAAACGCAGGTAAAGTAAAGTATGATCTTCGTCAACCGGGACAAAGGCGGCAAAAACGCGCACATTTTCATTGATATAGTTCTGCCACAGGTTAGGGAAAATAAATTCCAGGTGAACGCTGGAAGAGGCTTTGGGTGAAAGTTCACTCGGTTTACGGTGTGGTCTTCCATCATCTAGTCGGTTAAAAACATAGGTGTAGAGCATCTTGTCACCCTTCCATTCCACCACTGGTCCATCGACAACTGTACGGTTGCCCCGCCCGATGGTATTACGGTGAATGAATGGGAGATGAACCACATCCAGTTGGTTTTCGATGACACGTGAGTAGTGGGCATTCCATGGGTCATGAGCCGAACCATAAGAAAAGGTTTCATCCAGGTTATCGAAGAATTCCGGCGCGGGCGGTTGCTGGGGCGTTGGAGTACCCCACCAAAGCCAGATCAATCCATGTGCCTCATAAGTTGGGTATGTATTCAACCGAACAGCTTTGGGAATAACACCATCCCGTCCGTTGGCAGGTATCAGCACGCATTTTCCCGTTGCATCATATTCAATACCATGAAATGGACATTGCAAATGACTATCCTTAATTTTTCCAACGCTCAGGGCTGCCCCGCGGTGTGGACAACGATCCGCGGCTGCTTGTACCGTGCCGACCTGATCCCGCCAAAAAACCATTTTCTCGCCCAGACGAGTGACCCCAACGGGTTTAGTCTTAACTTCGTCGGATTCTAATACGACATACCATTGATTACGGATCATTGCAGTATTCTCCTTTTTTTCCACGCTCGATATGCGAATAATTCGGGAAGGCCAACTTGCATTCCCTTACCGACCAGCCAATAAAGGGGGTCAGAACGCAAACGCAGGGTGATCTCATCCACTACATCAGTCATCTATTCTTCTATTGTAATGAAATTGTGGCGGTGAATCCACTCCGTGAATGGACCTTGCAATTAGAGGATGGTGGAGGAGGTCACCGGTAAGCCGGTGCTGCTGCCGAGGACGTTGATCGCCCGCGTCGCCGAGGAGCAGTGAGGGGTGAAAAAATGATGGTCCAATGAATTGTCCTAAAAAGAATTAAGTCTATAATTAATCTTTAAACAAGATGAATAAATAGATTAGAGAGAGTTCCTGGATAAATCATCATAAAAAAGATTTGTCACCAAAACAAAAGAGGTAAATCATTGAAAGCAGTCAAAATCCATATTCATAATTTCAGAACGTTTCGTGATGATGGTTACCGGCTGATGATCGGGCAGGTGGAGGATCAGACGACCCTCCCCGTTGGCTGCCTGGCCGAGCTGGACGTGGAGGCCGGGACGCTCAGGCTGCTGGAGGCAGGGGTGGTGGGGTAGTGTCAGGTTACCTGGTTGTTACACCCAAAGTTTGCAGTTTGAGTACTCGTTTATCAATTGTTGCTTGCCAGGGCGAAACTTCACATAGGATAAAGTAAAGCTAAATTGGAAGTGAGATGGTTAGCAGAGTGTAAGCTTTGGTGTTCCAACTCGACCTTAGGCCAATCCTCCGACCCGATGAAAAGATGGCGAATCGGAACAAAGAAGGCGACTTGCAAGGTGGCAAAGAAAACAGCGAAAACCAATACACAGTTAATCAAATAAGCGATTACACAATGAAAGCCGGTTGCGTATTTCATAATTTTCTGAACAACCATGATTAATCTAAGCATATTCCGGTGTGCCCTTGTTGGGCGGCATGCCTCATCATCTGTCAATTCTATGCCCGCAAGCGGCCATACAGTTTGAAAACTTTTAAAGCCTCGATGGTAGCCACTACAGCAAAGGTTTCGCCGTCTTCCGATGACCAACTTCCATCAGGCCGGCGTCGGTTAAGCAACTCAACCAAGCACTTTTGAGTGAACGGATGATTTTCCTGTAATCCTGCCTTTCCGAGGCAGTCCAGTGCCCAGGCGATTTGTGAGGCTTCCCACTCAGCAAGAGGCTTATTCATCAGCGCTTGTAGACCTTTCTCCACGACTTCGGAGTATTGAGGCCCCGCCATAAGAAAAGCACTGGTGGCAATCCAGGTGGTGTGAAGGTATCCGCGAAACCTACCAGTTTCATCCTGATGTTTACGCAGAAACTCTAAAACCTTTTGGAAGGCGGGTTGCGTCCCATAACCTATTACAGCTAACCAGTACGCAGCATAGGAGGACAAATAAAGCCTTGTTTGAAGATCGCCAGGACTTATCCAGGGCGGAAGGTCATATTGAGCGATCGAGGGATCTTCATCCCAACTGCCATCCTCTCTCTGCACTGCGAGAAGGTAACCAACGGCTTTATCGGCTATGGGGGATTTCAATATTCCCAGTTCGTCCATCCACCAGAGCGCAACAAGCACATTGTCAACGGCACTAAGGTTGCCTTGCACCATGTCGTAAGGAAATCCACCGTCTTCGTTCTGGAGCGCTGCGAAGCATTGGAGGATATCAGCTTCTGGTTTCTGGCCACAAAGGATTTGCCCAATACGAGCTTTTTCGAGATCGGATCCTCTCTCTTCAACGAAGACAATTGACTTGGTGATATCCATGCATGTCTCTCATTCTATGCTGCCCAACAATTTGTATACGGAAATTCCCCGTATATATTGCCTGTTTTGTGATTTATATGGAATGATTTAATTATATAACATAAATTCTTTCGTACTTATTTGCTATTAAGAATCTACGCGCTGTGTTAAAATCATCCCATGCCCAATCACATCTACTTTGGCGATAACCTGCCCATCCTGCAAACCCTGCCCTCTGCATCCATCGACCTGATCTACATCGACCCGCCCTTCAACACCGGCAAGACCCAGGCACGCACGCAGATCAAGACCGAACATAGCGAAAACGGCGACCGGCTTGGCTTTCAGGGCAAACGTTATGAAACCATCAAGATCGGTTCGAAGACCTACAACGACATCTTCGACGATTTCCTTGCTTTCCTGGAACCCCGCCTGGTCGAGGCTTACCGCCTGTTGAAACCGCACGGCAGCCTGTACTTTCACATCGATTACCGCGAAGTGCATTACTGCAAGGTGCTGTTGGATCAAATCTTCGGGCGCGAGAGCTTCATCAACGAGATCATCTGGGCTTACGATTACGGCGGCCGGCCCAAAACCCGCTGGCCCGCCAAACATGATAATATCCTCTGGTATGCCATGGATCCCAGGAATTATGTCTTCAATTATGATGAGATCGAGCGTATTCCTTACATGGCACCTGGCCTGGTCGACCCTGAAAAAGCGGCCCGCGGCAAGTTGCCCACCGATACCTGGTGGCATACCATCGTTGGCACCAACAGCAAGGAGAAGACCGGCTATCCCACCCAGAAACCGCGCGGCGTGATCGACCGCATTATCACCGCTTCCTCCCGCCCGGGCGATACGGTGCTGGATTTCTTTGCCGGAAGCGGTACGGTGGGCGAAAGCTGCCTGGCATTAGGCAGGCAGTTCATCCTGATCGACAACAATCCGCAGGCGCTGGAAGTGATGGCCAAACGCTTCCACGACCGGCCGGACATCGGGTGGGTGGGTTGGGGGGCCAAACCATGAGGAATATGCTCGTCACCGGCGGAGCCGGGTTTATCGGCTCCAATTTCATCCGCCATGCGTTGGTTTATACTCACATCAACAAGCTGGTCAATCTGGATCTGCTCACCTATGCCGGCAGCCTCTCCAACCTGGCCGGCCTGGAAACGGATCCCCGCTACCAGTTTGTTCAGGCGGATATCCGCAGCCGGGAGTTGGTGCAGAACCTGCTGTTGGAGCATCAAATCGATACCCTCGTTCATTTTGCGGCGGAAACGCACGTCGACCGCTCGATCCGCCAGCCGGAAATCTTTATCGAAAGCAACGTGCTGGGCACTTTTCAACTGCTGGAGGCTGCCCGGCAGGCCTGGGACGGCAGTTTTTCCGGCAAGCGCTTCCATCACGTATCGACCGATGAGGTGTACGGTACGCTTGCAGCGGGGGAACCGTCCTTCTCCGAGACCACTCCCTACAACCCGCGTTCACCCTATTCAGCCTCCAAGGCCGGCAGCGACCACTGTGTGCGAGCCTATTTTCACACCTACGGGCTGCCTGTGACGATTTCCAACTGCTCCAACAATTACGGCCCTTACCAGTATCCCGAAAAATTCATTCCGGTCATCATTCTGAACTGCCTGATGGGTGAGATCATCCCGGTCTACGGTGACGGACGGCAGATCCGCGACTGGATCTACGTGGAAGACCACTGCCGCGGTATCCTGCGTATTCTGGAGGACGGGCAGCCCGGCGAAACCTACAACCTGGGCGGGGGAAACCAGCCCTCCAACCTGGAGGTTCTGGAACAGATCTGCGCCATCATGGATCGCAAACGACCCGGGTCGCCGCACGTTCCTCATCACAACCTGCTGCGCTTTGTGATCGACCGGCCCGGGCACGACCGCCGCTATGCCATGGACTGTCGAAAAATCAATGCCGCGCTGGGATGGCAGCCTGAGGAAAACCTTGCCAGCGGCCTGGAAAAAACGGTCGACTGGTATCTGGATCACATGGATTGGCTGCTGGCTGTGGCGCGCGATGAGAAATACCGCACCTGGATCCAAACTCAATACAAAGAGGAGTCGTAACGCATGAAAGGTATCATTCTGGCTGCCGGGAGGGGAACCCGTCTGTACCCGATCACCCAGGCCGTTTGCAAACAGCTCCTGCCCGTCTACAACAAGCCCATGGTTTATTATCCGCTATCCATGTTGATGCTGGCCGGTATCACCGAAGTGCTGGTGATCACCAACCCCGAGGATCACGGCGCATTTACCAGGCTGTTGGGGGATGGCTCACAGTGGGGATTGCAGATCCGCTATGCAGAGCAGCCCAAACCGAACGGGCTGGCCGAGGCATTTATCATCGGTGAGGAATTCATTGGGGATGATCCGGTCTGTCTGATACTGGGGGATAACATCTTCTACGGCACGGCCCTGCGAACGCTGCTCAAAGAGGCTGCCATGCTCGAAAACGGGGCGCTCATCTTTGCCTACCTGGTCAGCGACCCGCAGCGTTATGGCGTGGTGGATTTTGATGCGGAAGGAAACGTGTTGAGCATCGAAGAGAAACCGGCCAACCCGCGCAGCAATTACGCCATCCCGGGTATTTATTTCTATGACAATCAGGTGATATCCTATGCAAAAGGCCTGCGCCCTTCAGAGCGCGGTGAGATGGAAATCACGGATCTGAATAATATCTATCTAAAAACGAATGATCTGAAAGTGCTCAATCTTGGGCGCGGGGTGGCCTGGCTGGATGCCGGCACGCATGAATCCCTGCTGCAGGCTGCACAGTTCATCTACACCGTTGAGGAGCGCCAGGGTTTACTTATCTCGAGCCCGGATGAAATTGCGTTTATTCAGGGTTGGATAACTGAGAGCCAGTTACAGCAAAATATTGATGCGCAATCACCCAGTGAATACAGCTCAAAACTCACCCAATTCCTGCGTTTGTATGGCATGGAGAAATGACATGCGAGATTCGCTCAGGTATCCCGCAGTCGGGGTGGCATTGATCATTCATAAAGGGGATCAGGTGCTGCTGATCCGCAGAGTCAATTCTCATGGCGCCGGTACGTGGGCAACCCCCGGCGGGCATCTGGAATA
>JAJFTV010000164.1 GCA_021372725.1 Chloroflexota bacterium
CAAGCTGAAGGAACAAGCGGATACTCTCATTGTTATCCCCAACGACCGGCTGCTGCAAATCGTGGATAAAAAATCCGGTTTGCGGGAAGCATTCTCCATCGCAGACGATGTACTGCGGCAGGGGATCCAGGGAATATCTGAATTGATCACTGTTCCAGGGCTGATCAATCTTGACTTTGCAGACGTCAAAGCGGTTATGTCTGAAGGTGGAGCGGCTTTGATGGCGGTCGGCAAGGCATCCGGCGAAGAACGCGCCCGTAAAGCCGCCGAGATGGCCATTTCAAGCCAGTTGCTGGACATCACGATTGATGGAGCACATGGCATCCTGTTTAATGTGACAGGTGGCCCTGACCTGACCTTGTTTGAGGTCACTGAAGCAGCAGCCATCATCAAAGAAACCGCTGCGCCGGATGTGAACATGATCTTCGGGGCAGTCATTGATCCCAGCTTTAAAGACGAAATCCGGATCACGGTTATTGCCACCGGTTTCAACCGTACCACTCCGAATATCGTTGAGTCAACGGCCAGAAAAGCAAGGGTGGAAAAACCACAGGTCCAACGGGTTGCGCCAGAAACAAAAGAGGTTTTACAATTGCAATCTGTGGATTCCGGGTTTGAACCCCGCCTGTACAACATGGATGACATGGATGTACCGGCATTTTTACGAAAACGCAGCAATCAAAGATGAGGGACCGTATTTGAAAAGTTGTTTTTGAACCCACCCCTTTATCTGAGGTTATGAAAATTTCTTTCACAGGTAAAATTTTCTTACCCGGGGCCATTGGATTTAGGGTTGTTTGACCCAGGGTCGTTTGACCCCGACCACTGCACATTTTGCGGGCTATATGCCTAACCCCTGACCCCCCTTCCCAAAATTTGGGAAGGGGGAATTCCTTTTTTTTGAATTTTCAATGACAACTCGCTCATTACAAAAACATCAAAATCCCCATGCCAATGATTGCCAGATAAACCAGCCGGTCGAACATTCCATCAGGAATGCGTTTGGATAAAAGGGTTCCCAGTACAATTGCCACCAGGATAACAGGAAAAGAATACGCAAACAAAGTCAGCACTTCGCTCGTCCAGGAGCCGGATAAACCGTGCCCGATGAAGATGAACGCGGCGGTAGGCATAAAATAAGATTGTAATGTAGCCCGAAACCGGTCGGGTTCCCAGCGCGCCAGCCGGCCATAGATAATTACCGGTGGGCCATTTGCGTTATAGGCACCCCCCAATATTCCACCCAAAAATCCCATGACGTATGCCCACAAATTGGATTGAATGGTCGGTAATTTGGGTCTGAACAGATTATATGCCCCAAATAATATGAGGATGATACCCAACAAAATTTTGATATATTCTTCAGGAACTGTCTTAAGAAAATATAAACCAACCGGAATACCTAGTGCGGATGACAAAATCAACCGCCAGGCCGCCTTGAAGTCGACTTTCCCCCAATTTAGAATGAGCATGGTTGTGCCAATAATAATGCTGAGAAATGCCACCAACGGCGAGGCGATTTGAATCGAGACCACCAGGGCCAGCAAAGGCATGGCAATCAAGGCATCTCCAAAGCCAAACGTAGCCCGGACAAAGGCTCCAAAAAAGATGATTAAGAGAACAAGGGTCAGAGGAATATCATTCGAGATTGTCATTCGCAGCGGCCAGGTGAGATATTTGAAAACCGCAGAGAATTTTACTCCAAAACTCGCCCCACCTCTTCTGACTGTTCTTTCAAACCCAGGCCTGTTATTTATTTACAGTGTAAAATTAAAGGTATGGATCATTTCAAAACTATTTATTCCTCTCAAGCCAGCGAATACCACCGTATGATTGCCGTGGAAGACGTAGACGGCAACCTGGTGACATCCCTCAGTCAAATAGCCGATTGGTCCGATGCATTGGTTTTGGATCTGGGTAGCGGTACCGGCCGCTTTCCTTTGATGTTCAAGGATTTCCAGACCCGTTTTATCTGTCTGGACCTTTTTCTGGCCATGTTATTGGAAAATCGCTTGCAGCGGGATAAAGCAGACGGAAAATGGCCTTTGGTGCAAGGCGACATGCGCACCCTGCCTTTTCCTACCGGAGTATTTGATATCGCCATTGCTGGCTGGTCGATTGGGCATTTACGGGCCTGGTATACCGACTCCTGGCGAATGCAGATTGGCCTCATTCTGAAAGAAATGGAACGGGCAGTAAAACCTGAAGGAATGATCATCATCTGCGAAACATTATCCACCGGCAGCCTGGTTCCGCAGCCACCTACGCCTGAGTTGGTGGAGTATTTTGAATGGCTTGAAGAAAAACACAACTTTTCGATGGAGATCATTCCCACCGATTACAAGTTCGATACTGTAGAACAAGCCGTTGAGTACACCGAATTTTTCTTCGGCAGTGAACTGTCTGATCAAATTCGAAAAAAACGGTGGGCACGCTTGCCTGAGTGGACCGGGATCTGGTACAAAACTGTGCGGATGCTATAATGAGAAACAGGAAGCCCCAACGGCGGGCGTAGACAAATGCAGTACCTTGACTTTCCGTTTTGAGTATGTATAATGATGATCAATCATTTATCACCTACACGGGATCCAGTACCCGGAAAACCTTTCAGAGAGCCAGCGGTTGGTGCGAGTTGGCAGGCAAACCGGCGAATTCCAGCCCGACAGCCCGAATGGCTGGCAGTTTTCAAACTCAAATCAACATTTGAAAACCGGAGAAAACCGTTATCTCAACTAACAAGGTCGTTTTGGAAAACCTAAATTTTTTGGTTTTCCAAAATGATAAAAGCAGGTGGCACCACGAGCCAACCTCCTCGTCCTGCAGCGACGTGGAGGTTGTTATTTGTTATTAAGGAGAGAAAACCATGCTGGACATTAATCTTTTTCGAGAAAACCCTGCTGCAGTCAGGGAAGCGCTTCAATTACGACAGATGGACCCCGCAATCGTTGACCAGGTGATCACGCTTGACCAACAACGCAGATCCTGGTTGGCAGAAGTTGAAACCCTTAAGGCAACCCGTAATGCAGAATCGCGGAATATTGGAAAGATCACAGATTCCACCGAGCGAAATGCCAAAATCGAGGCCATGCGGCTGGTAGGGGATCAAATCACAGAACTGGATGAAAAAGTCCATCGCTGTGAAAGCGATCTGCAGGCCATTCTGGCAACCATTCCAAACACCCCTGCCCCGGGTATCCCGATTGGCAAGGATGAAAGCGAGAATGTGGTCATCCGTACGGTAGGTGAAATCCCTGAATTTGCATTTACCCCCCTGCCACATTGGGATCTTGGTCCCCAGGCAGGGATTCTGGATTTCGAACGGGGCGTCAAAATCACCGGCTCACGTTTTTACATCCTGAACGGGGTAGGCGCACGTTTACAGCGCGCACTGATCTCCTGGGCGCTGGATCTGCATATCCGGCAAGGATATGAGGAAAGGTACCTGCCCTTCATGGTGCGTGAAAACACCCTCTTTTCAGCAGGACAGCTCCCCAAATTTGCTGACAACCTGTATCGTGATCACGAAGAGGACTTGTGGATGGTTCCCACAGCCGAAGTGCCGCTGACAGGCATGTACATGGATGAGATCCTGAACGGTGAAGATCTCCCTCTTCGATATACTGCTTATACCCCCTGTTTCCGACGCGAGAAAATGAGCGCCGGCCGGGATGTGCGAGGCATCAAACGCGGCCACCAGTTCGACAAAGTGGAGATGTACATTTACTGCAAACCGGAAGACGCCGGGCAGGAATTTGACAAAATGGTGGCAGATGCCGAGCAAACTTGTGCCTTGCTGGGGCTAATCTACAGAGTGAAAAATCTGTGTACCGGGGATCTGGGCTTTAACGCTCATAAAACCTATGACATCGAAGTCTGGGCGCCTGGCTGCGCCGAATGGCTGGAAGTCTCATCGGTATCCCATGTTGGCGAGTTTCAGGCTCACAGGGCAAACATCCGCTACCGAATGGAAAACGGTAAAACCCGTCACGTTCATACCTTGAATGGCTCCGGATTGGGGATGCCGCGAACGCTGATTGCTGTTTTGGAGAATTATCAGCAAGCTGACGGCTCCATTGTTATTCCGGAAGTCCTATTACCATGGATGGGTGGCATCGAAAGAATACAGGCAGCCTGATGTTTCAAGAATATGGGCCGGTCGTCATGCAGGTGATCACCCTTATCATCATGGCGGTCGGGTTGTTAAGCCTGTTCACCTTCATCGTGCCAGGTCTGACAATCATTTGGGCGGGAACACTCCTCTATGGTCTGGTCACCGGTTTTACCTGGCAATCCGGTATCCTGTTTGCATTGATTACCATCCTGATGCTGGCAGGCAACATAGCCGATAATTTGATGATGGGGGCCGGCGCACGCGAAAAAGGTGCCAGTTGGGTCGCCATCGTTGTTGCGACCATTGCGGCCATTATCGGAACGATCGTCCGGCCTCCATTTGGCGGCATCATCGCAGCGTTGCTGGCAATTTTTATCGTGGAAATCGTTCGCCTGAAAGAGATTCGCAAAGCCCTCGAATCAATGAAAGGCATGGCCAGGGGATACGGCTGGGGACTCGCCGTGCGGTTCGTCATCGGGTTGATCATGATTTTTCTATGGCTTATATGGGCGTATATCATGCCCTGGCTGACGGGTGGTTGAGTACCTGGTGTAACTTGCCCGACCTTTTCAACCATGATAGAATATTTCTAGTATCCATTGCGGACATTTTATGAAAATCACCTTAAAACTGTTCATCACTTATAAATCGCTGCTTCCTGCAAATTCAAACTGCGGCGAATGTGAAATCGAGGTAGCAGCCGGAAGCCAGCCGCGGGAAATACTACTTCAATACGGTGTACCTGTCGATGAGAATACAGTCATTTTGGTGAACGGACGCAGTCCGTTGAATCTGGATGCTGCATTGTGTGAAGGAGATATTCTTTGTGCGTTTCCGGTCGCTGCCGGAGGATGTTCCTGAAACGAGAAAAGGGGATTGAAATGTATGGTTGGCATGGAAAATTATTGAGGGTAAATCTCTCAAATCTATCCTGGCAAATTGAGCCCATTGACCCCAAAGTTCTTAAGGATTATCTTGGGGGACGGGGTCTGGCAGTCCGTTATCTCGTCAATGAAATGGATCCCACGGTGGATCCTCTTTCAGCCAACAACATACTGATCATGGCAACCGGGCCGTTGACGGCTACACCTGCCCCTACCGGCAACCGCTACATGGTGGTGACAAAGTCCCCCTTGACCGGCGCGCTGAGCAACTCCAACTCTGGCGGCTTCTTCCCCACAGAGATGAAGCGCACAGGTTTTGATATGTTTATTTTTGAGGGGCGGGCAGAGAAACCGGTTTATCTATGGGTGAACAATGACCAGATAGAAATACGCTCGGCAGAACATTTGTGGGGGAAAATGGTTCCATATACCGATAATGCGATCCTGGCAGAAACAGATCCAAAAGCCAGGATTGCCTGCATTGGCCCTGCCGGGGAGAACCTGGTACGCTTGGCGAGCATCATGAATGACAAACACCGTGCAGCGGGCCGCTCGGGTGTGGGCGCGGTGATGGGAAGCAAGAACCTCAAAGCGGTGGCTGTGCGCGGTACCATCGAACCCGAGTTATTCGACCCACTCGAAATGAAGAAATTCTGCGGTGACATGTCCAAACGGGTTGGCGACGTGTACAAAGCCGGAGCAGCAATGCGTGTCTATGGAACCTCCTATGTGCCGCCCATCACCAATGAACTGGGCATCCTGCCTACCCGGAACTTCCAGTCTGGGGTATTTGACGGGATAGAGGGTATCATGCCGGAAGTTCTGAGGCAAAAATACCTGGTTAGGAATAAACCCTGTTATCGCTGCCCTATCGGCTGCGGGCGCGTGACCCGTGTGGACGAAGGAAAATACCAGGGCGAAGGCGAAGGCCCTGAGTATGAAACCATTGCAGCTCTGGGTAGCGACTGTGGCATCAGCAGCATGGCAGCTCTTACTGTGGCAAATTATCACTGTAACGAACTGGGACTGGATACAATCTCGACCGGGATGACCATTGCCTGTGCCATGGAAATGTACGAAAAAGGTTTGATATCGGTATCGGATATCGGCATGCCGCTGAATTTCGGTGATGCAGATGCCGTGATCGAGCTGGTTCAGAAAGCGGCATACCGTGAGGGTTTTGGCGAGAAAATCTCCGAAGGGAGTTACCGCCTTGCATCTTCCTACGGCCATCCTGAATTTTCCATTACGGCTAAAAAACAGGAATTTCCGGGCTATGATCCACGCGGGTCAAAGGGGATGGGATTGTTATATGCTACCTCCAACAAGGGCGCTTCCCACATGGCTGGTGACATGGCTTACGTCGAAGTTTTTGGCACACCCGAAAAAATCGACTCATTAACTATTGAGGGCAAACCTGAACTGGTGATGCGCTTTGAAGATTGTTTTGCCCTGATCGATTCGGCCGGTTTGTGTGTGTTTCTCAGTGTGCGCAACATGTTTGGCCCCAGCGCAAAGCTCTGGCCCACAAACCTGAAGATCGTCATGAACCATGCCACCGGTTGCGAGTATACTGAAGAAAGCCTGCTCAAGACGGGTGAAAGAATTTTTAACCTGGAAAGAATGTTCCTTCTCCGGGCAGGTTTTACAAAAGCGGATGATACTCTGCCAAAACGCATGCTCGAGGAACCGCTGCCTGCTGGTGGCGCAAAAGGCCATGTCGTTGAACTGGATCAAATGCTGCCATTGTTTTACCAGGCGCGCGGCTGGGATGAAAATGGCGTCCCCACCCAAGCCAAGCTGCAAGAACTGGGCATAAATTAATATAAAGTACGAGATAATATTGCATAATGGCAAATTGAACAATAACGAAAAACGAAGAGAGATAATAAAAAGACACTATGACCAAAATTTGTAACCTCAAGGAAGCGGTCACCAATTATGTACAGGATGGTGACCTGGTATATGCAGCCGGCTTCACCCATCTGATCCCTTTTGCAGCCGGTCACGAGATTATCCGGCAGAAAAAGAAAGATCTGGTTCTTGCCCGTGCCACGCCGGATCTGATCTACGATCAAATGATTGCTGCCGGCTGTGCCCGCAAGATCATTTTCTCGTATCAAGGCAACCCCGGTGTAGGATCATTGCGGATTGCGCGCAACGAAATCGAAAAAGGCAGGCTGGAGTGGGAGGAGTACTCTCATTTTGGCATGATTTCACGCCTGCAGGCCGGTGCAACCGGACTGCCATTTATCCCTATGAACCAGACCGGTGCCACGGATCTGGAACACGCCAATCCCCTCTATCGTCGTGTACAGGACCCTTATACCGGCAAGGAAGTTGTGGTTCTGCCGCCCATCAACCCGGATGTCGCTATCATCCATTTGCAGCGTGCGGATGTTCATGGCAATGCCCAGGTTTGGGGGATCATCGGCGAGCAAAAAGAAGCCGCTTTTGCAGCAGACCGCGTGATATTGAGCGCTGAAGAAATTGTGGATGAGTCGGTCATTCG
>JAJFTV010000175.1 GCA_021372725.1 Chloroflexota bacterium
ATGTTCTTTTTCCAGCTTTATCAACCATTCCACGGCTGTGTCGCGCACAATGCCCACACTGTGTGTATTGGTGATAAGCACCGGACCGCGCATAAAACCGGATTCTTCCACCCAGGTGGTGCCGGTCATTTCACCATTGCCGTTCAATGAGTACCATCCGGCAAAAACTGCGTCAAAACTTCGGCCGCGCGGGATCACAGCCGTTACACCTGTACGTATTGGCCCAATACCAGGCTGCAGCCGTCCTTCACCGGAGATGAGTGTGGTATGTCCAACGGTCACATCTTCAACATCTGTAATCGCGTTCCATTCACCAGGTTGTCCCTCAAACGGGATCTCGAGGTCTCGTGCTCTGGTCATTTTTTACTCCTCAATGTCGTTATCGGAAATATCGATGGGGTTATTCATTGCCTGGCGGTAGGCCTGGCGTAGCTCATCAATGGGTAGTAATTCACCATCCTCGCTCTCGTAATACCAGCATTCCCAACCGTTACAAGGGCCGCCATCCAGCAGCTTTCGGCCGACCGTATGAATACTGCCCACAAAGCCGTTCAAAGCCAGGCTGCCATCGGCTTTGATATGGGCAGGAGTACTGGTATCACGCTTGAAATACAGCCTCTGCCCCGGGTTGAGATAACCATACTCCAGCAGGGTTGCAAATGCAATGCGCGGTTGCAGACGTTTCTTGTCCCGAACATCAAATGTGACCTCATCAAACAGCTCGGGGGTTACACTATCGATGCGGGCGCGTGCCAGCGCGACATACTTTTCCTCTTTTTCCATCCCGATCCACTGCCGGTGCAATTTTTTCGCGACAGCTCCCGTGGTACCGGTACCGAAAAACGGGTCCAGCACCACATCGCCTGGCTGACTGGACGAAAGCAGAACACGGTACAACAGCGCTTCAGGTTTTTGTGTGGGATGCGCTTTTTTACCCTCACTGCGCAGGCGTTCCTTGCCGGTGCAAATCGCCAGCAGCCAGTCACTGCGCATTTGCTTCTCGTCATTGAAGGGTTTCATGGCGTGGTGATTGAAGGTATAGCGTGAGCCCTTGCTCTTGCTGGCCCACAACAGCGTTTCGTGGGCGTTGGCAAAGCGTACGCCGCGGAAATTGGGCATGGGGTTGGTTTTGACCCATACCACGTCGTTGAGGATCCAGAACCCCAGGTCTTGCATGATGGTACCAACCCGGTAGATATTGTGGTAGGAGCCGATCACCCAGATGCTGCCGGTATCCTTCAGCACCCGTCGACATTCAGTCAGCCAGGCGCAGGTAAAAAGGTCATAATCGCGAAAGCTGCCAAACTGGTCCCAGTCGTCATCAACCGCATCGACTTTGGTCAGGTTGGGCCGCCAAAGCGTGTGCTGTAATTGAAGGTTGTACGGTGGGTCCGCGAAAACAAGATCAACCGAGTTAGCGGGCAGTGATTTCATCAGCTCAATGCAGTCACCTTGCAGCACCTGACCCAGTGGGAGAGAGCCGTTATCCATGACTTTATTATCGCCGGAATGAATCCGGCGTCAAGGAGAATAAATCTACTCGTACCCCAGGATTTCTTTCCGCCTGGCCCCCCAGCGCAGTGCATCCGTTATGCCTTCTTCGATCGAGTGGGACGCTTCCCAGCCCAGCAGCTCACCGGCCCGGTCGGCATTGGCATAAGACCCGGCGATATCCCCCGGCCGGGGCGGTGCTTCGCGCACCGGAATTTGCTTGCCATACACCTTTTGGAACGCGTTGAGCATCTCGCGTACAGTTACGCCTTGACCCGTGCCAAGATTGATCACCAAGTAGTTTTCGGGAGGGTTCCCTGCCCGCTCAAAGACTTCATCGAAATGGGAAACCGCATGGATGTGGGCGTTCGCCAGATCCCAGACATGGACGTAATCCCGGATCCCCGTACCATCGCGTGTCGGCCAATCGGTGCCAGTGATCACAAACTCCGGCTGCTTGCCCAGAGCAGTATCGACCAGTTTTCCCAGTACATGGGAGGGTTTGGGTACATGGATGCCCGAACGCAGTTTGGGATCCGCACCGATAGGATTGAAATAACGCAAGGCGATGCCGCGCATACCGTAGGCGATACAAAAATCCCTTAACACCATTTCCATAATGAACTTGGTTCGTCCGTACGGGCTGGTGGGTAAAATCGGCGACTCTTCCGTCACCATGAAACCGGGTACCAGATCGTAGATTGCAGCCGATGAGCTGAAAACCAGCCGGTTACAGCCCAGATGGTTGAGGTTATGAAAGAGTTCCAATGATTTGCCAACGTTCTCGCGATAATACTCATAAGGCTTTTCGGTGGATTCAGGTACCACGATCAATGCGGCACAGTGTATGACGGCAAAAATATCCGGGTGATCGCGAAAAATGGTTTCCAACGCCGTCCGGTCGGCAATATCTGCTTCATAGAAAATCCGCCCGCGCGTAAACTGACGCGGCCCGCTAACCAGCGAATCCAAAATGACCGGGGTGTGCCCGGTATCTTCCAACGCTGAACAAATCGTACTGCCAATGTATCCGGCTCCGCCGGTAATGAGAAATTTCATAATAAAGTGCCGAAGGTGGGAATCGAACCCACATACCCGAAGGTACACGATTTTGAGTCGTGCGCGTCTGCCAATTCCGCCACTCCGGCTGATGGCCTAAGTATATCGAAAATGCTCCGGCCGGTCAAGGAAAACCTCAACAGAGAATTGTAAGTTTTGGAAATAGTCACCCCAATGAATACCCTCGTTTGAAGTATAATTTTTTTACTTGAATAAACAGTTTTTCAGTATTGGCAGTTGGCATCTGCTCGCTGAAACCAGGAGCGTGACATGCAGCTAGGGATTATCGGGCTTCCCCAGTCCGGAAAAACGACCATTTTTAATGCCCTCACCCGCGGCACAGTGCCCACCGGCAATCAATCCGGCCGGATGGAGGTGCATACGGCCGTTGTGGATGTACCGGATGAGCGCATCGACCGGCTATCGGAGATGTTCTCCCCCAGGAAGACCATTTACGCCAAGGTTACCTATGCAGATATCTCCGGCCTGGATGGCAGCGCCGACAGTGCCGGATTGTCGGGGCAATTGCTCAACCAGTTGAATACGATGAGCGGTTTTATCCATGTCATCCGCTGCTTCGAAGATGACATGGTTCCTCATCCGGCCGGAAGCGTGAACCCGCTGCGTGATTTGCAGGTGATGGACGCTGAATTTTTACTAAACGACATGATCGTGGTGGAACGCAAGCTGGAACGATTGAACGAGGAAATGCACAAGGGAGCCGGCAGAGAGAAAAGCCTGATTCAACGCGAAATTGCCTTGTTTACACGACTGAAAACTGCCCTCGAAAGCGAGACCCTTTTGCGGGACATTGAAATCTCTGCCGAAGAAATCAAATCATTATCCGGTTTTGGGCTGCTCACCCTCAAACCTGTGCTGGTGGTTTTCAACCTGGGTGAGGGACAGCCCGCTCCGGTAATGGAATACGAACATCATGACAGTCATGTTGTCCCATTACAGGGCAAACTGGAGATGGAAATTGCGCAGCTCCCGGCTGAAGAAATGCACATGTTCATGGAAGAATACGGCATCCGGGAACCTGCCCTCAATCTGTTAATCCGCCTGTCATACGATCTGCTGGGTGTGCAGCCATTCTTCACTTACGGGCCGGACGAGGTACGGGCCTGGACTGTTCGGCGGGGCGCAACAGCCGTTGAGGCTGCCGGAGCCATTCACAGCGATCTGGAGAAGGGGTTCATTCGTGCCGAGGTGATGGCTTATGACGACCTCATGACGCTGGGCAGTGTTGCCGAGGTGCGCGCCAAAGGTAAATTCCGCCTGGAAGGCAAGCAGTACGTAGTGCAGGACGGTGATTTGATCACCATCCGTTTCAATATCTGATTGCGAAAATAAACCGGGGGCTTCGTAAAACTTAACTCCTTGTGCAAGGCTGTATTATAAGTAAACAGCTCCTTTTCATATTCCCATTGATGGTCCATTTTTGTTCCAAAATGTGGAATCCCCTATTTCTACAGCCATCCCCCCGTCCTCCTTTCAAGTTTCGGAAGGGGGAGAATCATTATTTCATTTATCCCAGCCGTGCAGCATTTGTTCGAATTCTTCCAAATTTACGCGTGAAGTCATATCCATGCTGATGGGAACCACAGATACCAGGTGCTCAAAAGCCATGATATATACGTCTGTGTCCTGCCCCACTTCCTCTTTACGGGCCCCAAGTGACCCGCCTATATATCCTCCTGGTTCCTCCCAGGATCCGCTGCGCCGGATTTCAGGGGCATAATAGCGGTGACGGGCCATACGGGCAATCCGCCAGGGGGTATTGGGTGTGGCATTGTTGGGCACATCGATCTTCAATAAATCCACATCCGCGGGAAATTTTCGTTCCAGCATAAACCTGGCAAAGAATTGTGTAAAATACGCCGCCGTCGAAAAATCCACGCTGGTCGAATAGCCCCGGTAGTCTTCATCTTTTAGCTGGATGGATACCGCAATGGCCGGTATCCCAAAGGCAGCGCCTTCCAGGGCAGCTCCCACCGTTCCGGAAATGGTCACACTGGTACCCAGATTTTCGCCGTAATTAATGCCGGATACCACCAGGTCAGGTTTTTGCGGCATAATCTCCATGACGGCATGCAGAACAGCCTGGGCCGGTGTACCTCCCACTGCATACGTTATCCACTCCTGGTTGCCGATATTCAACCTTGTAGATTTGATGGTTCCGTCGGAAGTAGCAGGCAGGCTCCGGCCGGCACCGGAAGCCTGTTCGCGCGGGGCCGCGACCGTTACATAGCCAAGTTTTGACAAGGCCTCGGCAGCCGCCCATAGACCGGGCGATTGAATACCGTCATCGTTACTGAGTAATATTTGAGGTTTTTTCTGGTTCATGATTTCCACATTTTAACGTAAATGAAACTGTTTGATAAGGTAAGTCAAACAAAAAACCGGCAGAAATCTGCCGGTTACCTCTGTGCCCCCGGAGGAACTCGAATCCCCAACCTGATGCTCCGCAAGCATACGCTCTGTCCAATTGAGCTACGAGGGCATTCTGGCGTTAATATACCGCACCCTGTTCAATACGTCAAGTAACACCCTCTAAGGGTGTTGAAAAAAGTTGGAAATGTGCGAAAAAGTGGACAGCCAGGCAAACTCTCGCTCCTGTCATGCTTCGCTGCGTTCGGAAAGACAAAATGGGCCGGTTATTGACGTCGTTTTTTCGCGTCTTTCGTGGCTGATAAAAACCATCCATTTTCATCGTTTTTATTGGATAATCTGTGTTAAGATTTCTCCATCAACTTAGGAGAAAACAAGTATGGAATATCGCAATCTTGGAAATTCAGGTCTAAAAGTATCTGTCATTGGTATTGGTGGAAACCGTTTCGGGCATGAGAAAATGCCTCAGGAAGAAGTGACCCGCGTCATCGACGCGGCCGAGGATTTGGGCATCAACTTCATCGACACCGCCAACGTGTACACCGGCGGGGCATCGGAGCAGACGCTGGCAAAGGCACTGAAAGGGAGGACCAACCGGTTTATTGTGGCAACCAAATTCGTAGCTCCGATGGATCATTCGATCAAGGTGCCCAATCACTCCGGGGCCTCACGATATCATCTGATGGATGCCATCGACGGCAGCCTGCGCCGGCTGGAGACGGATCATATCGACGTGTATTATCAGCACGATTGGGATGCGTCCACACCGGTTGAAGAAACGCTGCGCGCTATGGATGACCTGGTGCGGGCAGGAAAGATCCGTTACATTGCTGCTTCCAACTTCGCTTCCTGGCAGTTGGCTCACGCCAATCTATTGGCTGAGGTGCGCGGCTGGACACCCTTCGTCGTGGTTCAAAACGAGTACAACCTGTTCGAGCGACAGGATGAACGCGAAATGCTCCCTTACTGCCTGGTGCATCATGTAGGTTATATCCCGTATTTCCCGCTGGCGAGCGGCTTTCTAACCGGTAAATACAAGCGTGGCCAGTCCTTCCCCAAGGGATCCCGTGCTGAAGATTTTCAGAAAACTGGCCGGGAAATCCCATATAACACCGACTGGCATTATGACCGGATTGAAGCGCTTGAAAACTGGGCGCAATCCCATGATCACACACTGACAGAGCTTGCCCTGGCCTGGCTGCTGGCTCACCCGCAGATCCCCTCGGTGATCAGCGGCGTCACGCGGCTGGAGCAGTTGAAAAGCAATGCACAGGGTGCAGCCTGGCGACTCACTGAAGCCGAAATGACTGAGATTAATGCCATTTTGGACAATCCAACAGTGAAATAAGCTAATCACGGTTTAACCTGCTTTGGTTAGAATCGATTTCAGCATGATATCAGGCATCAAACAGGTGAGATTATAGATAGAAGGCAGTTTATCAAAAGGTTATTGATTGGCGGTGGGGCGTTCCTCGCCGCCAGTTATCCTGTTTTTATTGAACGCTTTTCCATCCAGACGAATACCTACCAGATCCCCGTTCGTAATCTGCCAAAATCGTTTACCGGATTTACCATTATCCACCTCAGCGATCTGCATTACGGCATTTTTATGCCCAAATCATTTATTCAGGATGTCATCTGTAAAGTAAACCAAATGGATCGCGATATCATCGTCAATACCGGCGACAACGTATACCACCGTCGTAATGAGCAGACGGTCGATGAAATGTGGCCGCTTCTTCTTGAATTGAATGCCCCGCTGGGTGTCTATTCGGTCCTCGGCAACCATGATCACTGGGCAAGCACTGAAAGGTCACTTGAGTGGCTGGAAAAAAGCGGTCAGAATCTCAGGCATCGATCCATTGCAATTGAAAAGAACGGAAGCCGCATCTGGCTGGGCGGGGCAGGTGACTTGTGGGAGGATGAAACCGGTGTCGACCTTGCGTTCAAAGACGTTCCGGAGAATGAATGCAAGATTCTGCTGGCACATAACCCTGATACGGCTGATACGCCATTTACAACAACAGTCAATCTGGTGTTGAGTGGCCATACCCACGGCGGACAGATCAATATTCCGTTTATAGGACCGCCCGTTTTGCCGGTAAGCAACCGGCGATATGCCAGCGGTTTTGTTCGCTCACCACATACCAGCCTGTTTATCTCACGCGGAGTAGGCTCCACCGCTCCGGTACGGTTCAATTGTCCCCCGGAGATTGCTGTTCTGAAACTGGTACCTGAAAGCTAGATCAGTGCCATTCCTTTTCATCCCAGCCGTATTTTCCCCGTAAAGGTACAAAAGCAACCGGAATGTTTTTCCTGGTGGAAAATTCTGCTCCATGCCGTTTCCAGACCTGCAAATCCTGCATGAACCTGTCGCCCACCGGTATCACTAATCGCCCTCCCTCGGCAAGCTGATCAAGCAAGGGTGCCGGGGTGCGGGGTGCCGCAGCAGTTACGATGATGGCATCGTAGGGAGCGGCTTGCGGCCAGCCCTCCGAACCATCTCCCTGGTGTACGCTCACATTCTCCACTTCCATGCTCTGCAGCACTTCGCGGGCATGTTGGGCAAGCTCCACATGGCGTTCGACGGTATGCACAGTGGCAGCCAGTTGCGCCAGAAGGGCGGCCTGATAACCGGAACCGGTACCTACTTCGAGGACATTTTCCTTCCCTGACAATTCAAGCAGTTCGGTCATCAACGCGACGATGAATGGCTGGGAGATGGTCTGTCCATGTCCAATAGACAACGGAAAATCTTCATACGCAAGGGATTGTTTTTCCTTTGGCACGAAGAGGTGCCTGGGCACAATCCGCATGGCATTGAGCAGGCGGGCATCATGGATACCTCGCCGTTCGATTTGACTGCTCACCATCAAACGACGTTCTTTTTCGAATGACCACCTGGTTTTCATGAAAGTATTATAGCAAAGAGGCAGCGGCTATACACAGGGGTTATAATACAACTTCGCGGGTGAAACGATCCCAAATTCTATCAGGTGGAAAATTATGGCTCCTTCACTGGAATATGTCATTGATCTGGCTCGCAAGGCGGGAGAAATTCTACGCCAGGGATTTACCGAACCTCATCAAATCGAATACAAGGGAATTAACGATATCGTTACCGAAGCGGATAGACAATCCGAAAGCTGTATCCTCGGTCAGATCCGCGGTGATTTTCCGCAGCACACCATCGTCAGCGAAGAAAGCGGCTTGCTCTCCGGCACCGACCATGATGCCTGGTACATCGATCCCCTGGATGGAACCACCAATTTCGCGCACGGTGTACCCATTTATTCCGTATCCATCGCCTATGCCAGGAACGGCAGGCTGGTCCTTGGCGTGGTCTACGACCCCATGCAGAATGAATGTTTCAGCGCAGAGTTGGGGAAAGGCGCCTGGCTTAACGGAAAACCCATCCGGGTTTCACAAGAGACTGACTTGAACAAGAGCCTGCTGGTGACCGGTTTCCCGGCCAGCATCCGCACCAGCCGCGTCACCAACCTGGATCATTTCGCCTGGTTCTCGCTGCATTCGATGGCGGTGCGCCGTCTTGGATCGGCTGCGCTGGATCTGGTGTATGTGGGAGCAGGCCGGATGGACGGCTATTGGGAGACTTCCATCCATTCGTGGGACATTGCTGCCGGTACTTTGATTGTGCAAGAGGCAGGCGGGCTGGTCACCAACCTGGAAGGGGACCCCGATTTCTTTAAACCTCCCTACAATCTCATTGCGGCAACCCCGGGTATCCATCATTTCATCGTTGAAGGATTGAACAGAAAGTAATCAGCCGGACTGATAACCACGATCCCATCCGGGATGCGGTCACCTCATTGGAACCGGAAATAATAAATAACCGGTTTCTCAGGCCTGAGAAACCGGTGGGTAATTTCATTCTTTGTTTAGAAAATTACATTTTAAGCCCCAGACGTTTGGCCGACACCTCGATAAGGTTATTGATCATTTGTGTATAGGTCATCCCTGCCACTTTGGAGGAGAACACATAAGATGCCTGCAAAGGGTCAGGGAATAAAAGGGGAAGCGGATTTACCTCCAGGATGTAAATGTTCTCTTCTGCATCCATGCGAAGATCCATACGGCAGAAATCCTGCAATTCGAGCGCACACATGGCACCCAATGCAGTTTTTTCAATTTCAGCCCGTTTTTCAGGTGAAAGCTTGGCAGGACAGATCCGGTAGACCGGGCTGTTTTCATCTTCCTTCTGGCCGTGGGAATAATAACCGGTAGGGGATACGATTTCAATGATTGGAAGAACGCGGTCGCCCATGATGCTGACGGTGAATTCACGCCCCTCGATATATTTCTCAATCAAAATAGGCGCTTTAACCTCATTCCAGGCCCACTTCACCTGCCTGACAAGACAGTCATAATTCTGTACCAGGGCGTTTTCGTTGATACCGATGGACGTACCTTCGTGAGTGGGTTTGACAAAAAGCGGAAAATCGATCTCCACATTCGGAATTTCGTCGGGACTGTTCACCACCATAAAATCAGGTGTTGGCAAACCAACCCAGTGAAAGACCTTTTTTGCCATGTATTTGTTATGGGATAGAGACATACCCAGCACACCCGAGCCGGTATAGGGCAGGCGGAGCATATCGAGAATGGCAGGTATTTGGGCCTCTCGTGAGACACCAAAGTGTCCTTCGCAGAAATTAAAACAAAGATCCGGCTGATAAGCCAATAAACGCCGGATCACATTTAGCCTCGGAGCGATATATTTTGCTTCATGACCTTTTCTGCGCAGTGCACGTACTACGGCGCGTACAGTTCGCGGGTCATCAAGATCATCCCAATAATCATGGTCAGGAGGATGTTCGATATCAAATGGTACATCTTTCTTAAGATTTGCCAAAACTGCGATTCTCATTCCCAATGGCCCTCAGCTATACTTTTCCTTTTGTAAAATGAGCACAGATCAAAAAATGAATTGTGCTTACAAAATGTGATAGTTTAATCGATTCTGATGGAAATGCAAGGTAATTTAAGATAAAAAGGTGTATGAGTTTTTTATAGTGCAAGGTAGATGATAAATGAGGGACATGTGATAATTTGGTGAAAAACCTGCTTCCAGGCAGGGTGAGCAGATCATTTTGGAACCACTGCGCCCCACCCCTTTATCCCCGCCGGGGCGGGGAAACTATTTTCAACACTCTCAAATCCATAATTTTTTGCTTTTTAAGGTACAATATTTCTAATTGAATATTTTCAGGGTTGAGGTGCCCTATCTCCCGGATGGGAGGGCTTAAAGGCGAAGCCGGTAGGGTGAGTAATCACAAACCGAGTCCGGCGCTATCCCGTAACTGTATTGGAATAATTTTCCTCAAAAAGAGAATTATTTCACAGCCAGGTCGACCTCCTCAATCCACCAACACGGACCTCGTGGAAGGGAGGTGTGAGTCAGTGAACGAACCTTGAAGTAATTGACCTGCAACCCCTGCCCCCGGCAGGGAGTTTTGTTTAACAAACTGGTTTTTTAAACCAGTTTTAGACCAACAAAAACTTCTCAGGAGATGCTTGAATGTCTGTTAAAAAATACATATTAATATTACTGGTTTTTGCACTTGCAGGTTGCTCATCCACACCGGCGATGACATCCACTGAACAGGTCGCCGTTGTCGAAAGTACCGATATATCCGTTGCCGATGGAATGGGAACAACGGTCGAACTGGATCAGCCTGCCACACGCATTGTTTCCCTGTCGCCATCCGTCACCGAAATTCTTTTCGCCATCGATGCCGGTGATCAACTGGTGGGACGTGAGGATAACTCCACCTATCCGGATCAGGCGCTGGATGTAACCAGCGTCGGTTCGCTGTATGGCGAGCTTCCTTCCGAAACCATCCTGGCTCTCGAGCCTGACCTGGTCGTGGCGGGAGAGATTATTAATGCCGAACAGGTACAGGCCTTGCAAGCCCTTGGACTCACTGTTTTCTGGCAGTCCAACCCTGTTGATTTCGACGGGCTGTATAAAAATATCACGGATCTGGGCACATTATCCGGCCATTCGGAGCAGTCCGAAACACTGATCAACGATCTGGAAAGCCGGGTTACGGCTGTCACAGAGAAATTATCCGGCGTGGACGACAAACCGAAGGTTTTTTATGAAATGGACGGCACCGATCCGTCCAACCCATGGACCTCCGGCAGCGATACCTTTATTGATTACATCATCAACATGGCTGGTGGAACCAATGTCACTTCTGACCTGGTGGACTATGCCCAGATCAGCACGGAAGATCTGATCACAAGAAACCCGGATGTGATTCTGCTTGGCGATGCCCTGTATGGGACAACCCCTGAAAGTGTGGCGGCCCGTCCCGGCTGGGAAGTAATGAAGGCTGTCGGCAGCAGCTCGATTTATCCCATTGACCCCTTTACGCTCAGTGTACCGGGGCCGCGCCTGGTGGACGGTCTGGAAGAAGCAGCTCGTCTGATCCACCCTGAATTATTTGTGGAATAAAATACCGGGCATGGAGGGCTGTCCCAAAAGTGGGCAATGTATTAAAAATTTGACTTTTGGGACAGCTTCATGCCCACAATTGGATATTATGATTAAAAAACATCCTTACCTTTTCACCGGTCTTTTACTGCTCATTGCAGCCATAGCCAGTGTTGCCATTGGTTCGGTGTATATAAAACCGTCCGCAATCCTGCGGATCATCGCGGATTGGTTGCCATGGGTGCAAATTGACCCCGACTGGCCGGCATCTTTTGCAGCCATCGTTCTGGAGATTCGTCTCCCGCACATGGTGCTGGTAGCCCTCACAGGAGCTGCGCTATCCAGCAGCGGAGCGGCATATCAGGGATTGTTCCGCAACCCGCTTTCCGACCCATATCTCATTGGCGTGTCATCGGGGGCAGGGTTGGGGGCAGTGGCTGCCATGTCGATACAATGGCCTGCTGAAATGGGTGGGTATTTGCTTATACCGGCCGCAGCCTTCGTGGGAGCCGTTTTGACGGTATTGGTGGTATACAATCTGGCACGTGTAGGCGGGATGGTACCACTGACCACTTTGATCCTGGCGGGTGTGGCAGTGGGGGCATTTGCCTCGGCAATTACTTCCTTTCTCATGCTTAGATCCGATGAGCAGATTTACCGGGCGGTCTCTTTTTTGATGGGAGGAACCCCCATGGCAGGCTGGATGCCGGTGGTGGCTGCCCTTCCTTACATGTTGATCGGGATGCTGCTGCTTTCGTTATCCGGGCACATGCTCAATGTACTTCAGTTTGGTGAGGAAGAAGCCCGCCAAATGGGCCTGAATGTCGAACGCGCCAAGCTTTTCATCATCATCACGGCCTCACTCACCACGGCGGCCGCGGTGGCTTTTTCGGGGATCATCGGTTTCATCGGTTTGACTGTACCGCACATCATCCGTATGGTATGGGGGCCGGATTACCGCCGTTTGATCCCGCTTTCGATCATCGGCGGTGCGGTGGCTTTGCTGGCTGCGGATGTGCTGGCACGCATCCTGATGTCCCCTTCCACCCTGCCGGTGGGGATTGTCACGGCCATTGGCGGAGCGCCCTTCTTTCTGTGGATCCTGCGGCGCGCCAAACGGGAGGTGTTCTGGTGATCATGGAAATCCACTCCCTGACGGTTGTGTACGACACGGGTGGCACTGCGAGGCAGCCTGCATCACGCCCGGCTCTGAACGATGTTTCAATGGATGTAAAATCCGGTGAGATCCTGGGGTTGATCGGTCCCAACGGAGCCGGTAAAACGACCTTGATGCGGGCGGTCAGCGGCGTTCTGCCTGTCCAATCGGGTGAGGTGCTTGTCTCCGGAACGGATATACGCCGTCTGTCGATCAGCCAGCGCGCCCGCCTGCTGGCAGTAGTCCCCCAGGCGCGCCAGATGGGCGGAGCATACACAGTCGAGCAGGCCGTCATGATGGGCCGGACGGCTTATATGAGCTGGCTTGGCCGCAGCAGCCAGTCGGATGAGGATGCTGTTAAACTGGCGCTCCAGCGCACGGATCTGGAGGATTTCGCCGAACGCTCCATCGCCAGTCTTTCCGGCGGGGAGCAACAGCGGGTATTGCTGGCGCGTGCCCTGGCGCAGTCGACACCGGTACTTTTGCTGGATGAGCCTACCAACCATCTTGACCTGCATCACCAGGTGAATCTGCTGACGCTGATCAGGCAACTGGCCGAAGAGCAGCAACTGGCAGTGATGGTTGCCATGCACGATCTGAACCAGGCATCCATGTTCGCCGACCGTCTTGCCTTGCTGGTGAATGGGCAGTTACATTCGATTGGGAAACCTCAGCAGGTGTTGACCCGCGAGAACATTCGCACTGCCTACCAAACGGATGTCGAGATTGTACCTCATCCCATCTCAGGCCAGCCCGTGATTTTCCCGGCGGAAATTGTGCGGGCGGGTGCGACAAATTACAAGGCGGACGAATAACTTGCCCATTTTATAATTTTGTCGAGAGTGTTGAAATGAGTAAAATCATTGCTCAGCGGAGTTTGGCCTGTAGTCTTACAGGCCGGCAATCCGGCAGATTTAATGATCAGTAGGTGATAACCCGCGGCAGCTCTTTTGCCTGAGCAATCCAGTTTTCAACCTGTTTTTCAATCGGCAGTCGTCGAACCAGTTTTTTGGCTTCATTGACTTCGGCCAGTTTGGCGAACAGGTTATGGGAGTTACGCTGTGCCAGCTCTACTACCGTATCTACACCCGCCTCTTCCAGTAAATCCGAATACTCTTCCGCAACTCCCTTGATCCGGAAAAGATCCACATGGTTGACCCATTCCAGGATCAGTTTTTCGCTGATGTCAGCCGCCTCGGCCAGTTCCTTGCGTCCTTTGGGTGTTGCGCCTTTTCCCAACAAAGCGCCTGTTGAGCTGATGCCGGCTTTTTTCAATTTCTCGGCATAAACCTTGCCGATCCCTTCCACCTTCATGATCCCTGTCATTTGAAGCAACCTCCCCGTAATATATGAACTGGTTTCCAATCAAAATGTGCGATATCTTCGTCTTCCACCCACCATTGTTCCAGACGTTTGACCACTGCGTTGACTCTCTTCTCCACCTCAGCCCCGCCGCGGATGTAACCGGGAAATACTTTTCCGCCGGGTTCGCAAAAACGGGAATTTTCTCATTCATATCCTTGCGTTTGGCCGTACCCCCTGACGCTGGATGACATTCGGCTTGCGCCGTTTCCTTGATTTTTAGTATACATCAATATTGGGATAAAAGCTGAAGAAAATATCCCCGCCCTTGTCACGTCGAACGAAGTGAGACATCCGCCCGTGAGCCGGTGATTAATAGGTTTGGTGCGGAGATGTGCCCTGGGCGGATTCCTCGTTTCACTCGGCATGACAAAGGGGCAGAAGCATCCCCCCCGTTGTCATGCTGACGAAGGAAGCATCCGCCCGTGAGCCGGTGATTAATAGGTTTGGTGTGGAGATGCGCCCCTGGGCGGATTCCTCGTTTCACCCGGACAAAAGGGCAGAAGCATCCCCCCCATTGTCATGCTGACGAAGGAAGCATCCACCCGTGAGCCGGTGATTATTGGGCCTGGCGCGACCGGCTACCCTCTTGCAGTCAACACTGCGGGAGAGGTTTTTACGCCACCCACATCCACTGATAAAAATAAAACAGCAAAATAAACTGGCTGGCCATGAACAGTCCCAACCAGGCCAGATACAACGGCCTGCGTTGCAGAACCAGCGCCAGGGCAATGAAAGCCGGAAATACTGCCAACAAATACCGTGATATGCTGGCCATGGTGAAACTCACGCCTGTAAGAAGTATGGTAGGAAATACAAGCATCACGACGCTATAAAGGACAAATGAAAAGGGCAACTCTTTCCATTTGTACATAAGAATAGCAGCCAGGAGCAGGAGCAGAAAAGTGTCCAGAAACATACTGAAATATAAAGCCGGATAGTCCCTCTTCAGAACGAGGGTCAGGAAATTAACCAACCCTTCCCAAGGCCAGCCATAACGGTGTTGCCAATGCATGGTTTGTAATTGCCAGGGCCAGGGTGCGCCCATTACAAAATGTGTGTAACAGAAATAACCGGCCAATGTGACCGTGATCAACGCCGCCGCTCCAACCAGAGACCTGATCTCCCTGTCCTTCCGGCACACCGGCAGCAGTCCTTTTATCCCCTTTCCGGCCAGCCTGTCCCGCAGCATGCAAAATCCTTCCCACGCCAGCGGCAGCACCAAAAAGATGCCTTGCAAACGGGTGAGAGTAGCCAGCGCACCCCAGACCCCTGCCATCCACCAGCGTCTGCGGCGTATTTCCGCAAACACCGCCAGCGACAATGCCAGGAAAAGTGCTTCGGTATAACCCGCCATGAGGAAAAACCCGGTCGGAAAAAACGCCAGCAGCATCACCGTCCGGCGGGCAACCTCTTCATCCCAGTGCACACCCACCTCACGGTAGAGCAGGTAAAACGCAGCCAGGCTCGAGAGGGTGGAGATCAACAGCGCGGCAGCCTATCCGGCATCACCACGGAGAAAATACGGATCAGAAACGGGTACAAAGGCGGCCAGACGGTGCCTTCCAGCCCCAAATTCTGGTAATCCGGGTCGGCCTTGTCCAGGTAATGCACCGTATCCCAGCGGTACCAGGGTGCCAGAAAATGCCTCCCAAACCAGGTCTGGTTCAACTCTGCATTGACCTGTGGATCACAGTAGGTATATTGGCATTCGGGCACAGGGGCAGCCTCTGCCGACACCGCCATGATCAGGCTGGTAGCCAACCTCAATACCAGAACGGTGATGAGAGCAAATTGAAAAGCGCGTTTTTTGTCATCCATGGTATAAAAATCCGGGCTTTCTTTTACCTGCCTGAAAGCCCGTTCGTTTTTCTGTGGGATTATTTCTTATACTGGGTGCCGATGCCGAACAGATCGGCCAGATTTGCCTGCGGATCGATGACCGGTTCGATCAGCGGCGACGCACAGGTCATCAAGGTGGTGACACCCGGCCCGTGACCGGCCAGCTTGCAGTCGCTGTGCACCACCACGCCGATGCTGATGGCACCCTGGTGATAGTCACGCCCAAAGCGGTTGTCATGATCCAGCAAGGCCACGATATCGCCGAAACGGATCTTGTCAAAGCCGTATTCCTGCACGGTTTCAGGATCGCCCAGCGTGATGTCATAATCACCCTTGGCGACATGCGCTGCACCGATGCCGGAACCCATGGCTGCAGCGGGGACACGCGTGGTGACCGGCACCTGCAGCCTGCCACCCTTTTCCTTGATCTGCATCTTCTTCAACAGGCCGGGATCCAGATTGAACAGGCTGATATCGGGATAATCTTCCAGTGCCAGCCCCTGGCCCCTGGCAAAAATGAGGATCTTGTCATCGTAGGTCAGTTTCTCTTTCGATTCGCGTGGAAAATCCACGATAACATGCTCGGAACCACCGTGATGGCCCAGTACCAAACCTTCGGCGCCTTCCGCCTTGCCGGAGGCTACCAGAGCCCGGTTGCCCACACAGGAAAAAACTTGCAGGGGCAGATTGGGGTGTTCAAACGGTTTGTTTGTATCGGCGGTACAGCTTACGCCTGGTTCCACATGGTCACCGGCCCAACCGCAGGCCGGATCGCCTACCTGGATATTCAACGTGACCCCGCCAATGCCCGGCAGAATAAACGGTTTGCCATCCCGGCTGACCTTCCAATTGCCGCTGGTTTTGGGCATCCCGGCCGTGCATTGCAGGATGAATTCGACAATCCATTTCTCGTTTGTTTTTAACATGATTTTCTCCTGGCAAACTGGATCAGTTCCTGAGACCTGAACCATTCACTTTTTCATTCCAGATTTCGTCCATCAGACCCCGAAAATCCATCCCATGGATGAATTTTCGGGGAATTTTTATCCTGTTTTATTTCTTTAGCTGGGTACCTATCCCATACAAATCGGCGAGACTGGCTTTCGGATCGATGACCGGTTCGATCATGCGGGTTGCGCAGGTGAGCAGCGTGGCAACGCCCGGGCCGTGCCCGGCCAGCTTGCAGTCGCTGTGGACGACCACGCCGATGGTGATGGCGCCTTTGTGATAGTCACGGCCGAAACGGTTGTCGTGATCCAGCAGGGCCACGATATCGCCGAAACGGATCTGGTCGAGATGGTACTCTTCCATCGTCTGCGGATCACCGGTCATGATGTCATAATCACCGGAGGCCACATTGGATGCACCCAGACCGGAGCCCATCACTGCGGCCGGGGCGATGGTGGTTACCGGAACCTGCAACTTGCCGTTGATTTCCTTGATGTTCATCTTCTTCAGCAGATCAGGATCCAGATTGAAGGTGACAATGTCGGGATAATCCAGCAGCTTCAGGCCCTGGCCTTTGGCAAAGATGACCAGTTTGTCATCATAGGTGAGTTTTTCCTTGACGTCGCGCGGCAGATCGACCATGACATGCTCGGAACCGCCATGATGCCCCAGCACAACGCCCTCGGCACCTTTGGCATCCCCGGTGATGACGCGCGCCTTGTTCCCGATGCAGGAATACACCTGCACGCTGGTGTTGGGATGCTCATACGGCTTCAGCGTGTCGGCAGTGCAACTGACGCCCGGTTCAACGTGATCGCCTTCCCAGCCAAACACCGAATCACCTACCTGAATGTTGAGCGTAATTCCGCCGATGGAAGGCAGAATGAACGGCACGCCGTTGCGATCCACTTCCCAACCTTTGGAAGTATGGGGAGGGCCGGGTTGGACCTGTAAAATATATTCAACCAGTTTTTCTTCATTTGTTTTAAGCATGACAGCTCCTTTTGGGAAAAATCCTGAACAACCATCTGGCTGCAAGCAGATCCTGCAAGCCTGCCAGCCACCCATCTATTGTACAACCAATTCACAAATTGACGGCAGGATGATGAGAGAGAAAGATGGGGGTGGCTAGGCGGCCGGTGGCGGTGATGATGGCGATGATCTGGGCTTTCCAGAGTTCAATCCGTTTCATTATGCCAGATCGCAGGAATCCTGATATTCCAGCGGTCTGGTTTTTAAGACAGCAAATACAGGGCTCAGTCTTCAAGAATAAAGGTGATCTTCATCAACACGCGCTACCCGCTGATTTTACCGCTCTCGTCGATGATGACCTCGTGATCCTGGATCCAGGCTATGGCATCCTCGAAGCCACTGGGCGAGGACGGCTTGATTTCGGTGATTCTGGCAACCGACATGGGATACTCCTTCTGGGGTAAGGGGTATTTTTATTGTACGGTGCGGAGGGAAAGAATTGCAAGCTGTAAGGAAGGGATGGTAGTTGAAAAATGATTAAGTCTATATATCTAAATTATATGAATTTTAATAATTACCTTAAGCTTTATAAACTAATTACTATTTATAAGGATATTCCTTGGGAAGGTCAATTGGAAGCCCAATACGCAAAAATTGCCGGGCAAAAGCCTGAGCTAAATACTCTCTATACGGAGGTAACATACGAATTCTTTGAGAACTTTGCTTAGCGATTTCTTTAACATATCCAAATGGAATAGGGAAAATATGATTTAATGCAACAATTTGATAATCAAAAGAATAATTTTCAATATCAGATTTGTTTATCAGGTGTAATGAAATTATTCTTCCAGAAACCAATTTCTTCCAATCATCTTTATTGTTTTGATTAGTTTCAATAAAATTTTGACGCGGACACAATATTACATCATCTTCATCACCGTACTTATTCAAATCACAAGATTGAGATAAAATAATTACGTTATAATTTTCAAGTAATAATTGGTTACTTTGATTTTCGTTTATCGAAAATGGTTTTACTGGAACCATAGGCATAGGAAAATTGTCAATAAAATCTCCTTGCTCCAAAGGTTCTTCTGTGTCAACTAAAGTATACCAATTGTATATTGGGGGTAAGTTCATATTATTATATAAGGCTATTCTTCTTCAGGAATAAAGTACTTTATTTTTCCTTCGCCAATATTTTTCACAACAACTTGTATTGTTCTTGTTGATAGCGGTTGAAGTTTAATTAATGCATCAAAAATTTCTTCATAATCGGTAACGGCCTCATTTATTAATTCAATTTGTGTATCAAGGTTATAATGATTTATTACAAAACTGTCTACTTGAGAAGATGAAGTAAAATTTTGAGTTTCACAATCACTTATAACTTTCTTGCGAAACTTCCATAAGTTATGCAATGAACCTCCAATTTGTGTTTGTGGATTATTAAAAAAAATACTCGTTGTCGAAATATTTTCAGGATAAGTTAAATTCATTACTGACATAATTATTCCTCGAGTTTGTATTGTTCAAATAAGGAGCCTTCAATAATCGAAAAATACCACTCATGAATTACTGAATGCGCAGATTCCAACCAGTTATAGAAAAGTTCTAGATTTGTGAAATCAAATGATTTTGATCCAGCTGAAGATATTTCTATTTCGAGGATAAGTATTTCATCCCGGACTTCTTTATTTTCAAATATTTTTTTCTGAAAACCAGTACCAAGCCTAACAGTACCTTGACTGATTGGTTCAGTTAGATCATAGGACATAAATAATTGTGTGGATGAAGGAAATGTTTCTTCCCCAACATTACCAGGAATAGTTTTTGGTAATTCAATTTTTGTATTCAAATGAGTTGAAAAATATTCCAATACATCATTACTTACAAAATCAAATGGAAATATATTTCTATAACGTAATATTGATGCTCTTGATCTCAATTTTGTATCTTGATAGGAGTCAATAAGAACCTTTTGCAGATACATTGCTTTAGATTTAAACATCTCCCAAGAATATGGTTCTGTAAAGTTAACAGTCGCAATTCCTGGCCCGAACTGAAGTAATGGCCAACTATTTGGGGCTTTTCTAAACCTATATTGAACGATATACGGCAACATACCTTCTGGAATATTGATTGAATCGAGTTCTTCTCTTAAACCAAACTCGTTTTTTACATTATTGTAGAAAACACCTAACGCAAAAGGATAAGCCTTATCCTCAAAAAAACCAGGGATATTACCTTGGGGTAGTTCCCATTGAAGCTCAAGCCAAGCTTCAGCGAGAGAATTTCTTTCCAACTTAATATCAATTGGGAAATGAAACTTAGACGAATTTATTCTATCTGCCATAGGAAAATCCTAGAAACAATAAGAAAATCAAACACATGAGTAAGATAATTATATACTAATTATCTTGTATATTATTTGAATAGTAGAAGAGAAAATAGGTTAAGGTTTTCTTGTGTTATTTGTACAATCATCCCCAAGGTAAGCCAGTTCAATCTTTCCAAGTGCTTTCATAAAATAATGAGTAAAATGGCTATCAAAATAACCACAAGCAATAACATACCAAAGCAACCGGAATTCTTTTTCGTTGAATGTCCGCGTTTAGATGCCCTCCCGGTACTTATTGTTCCGAGTGGAGTCCTTACACTTCCACTTACTCCACTTTTCGAGATGTTTATACCTGCTTTTCCACCTATCCTTGCTGTTGGTGAAGTTACTTTTACACCATTTTTTGTAACTCTCAGTTTAGGTTTCCGCACCCCAAGTTTTCCCATAAATTACTTTTTCCTCGTTTTCTATTCATTTACTTGTCATGATCAATGCACTTATGATAGCAAAGAAAAAAATTGTTACCGATTCTCCAAAAAATGACCACCTCCCTTTAGTACAGGTAAATATGTCACATTTATTATTTATTTCATTCATGTACTTATTTAACTTATCATCACCCGATAGTTTAATCAGCGCATCACTAGCTAATCGTGCAAATTCTTTATTAATCGCGTTTGCACGATGAATAAACCACAAAAAGGCTGATGTGATGAATGCAAATAATATAGAAACAACCCATATTTTCCAGCCCGCAATATTATTACCACTTATGCCGGAACAAGCAGCTGCAACATAGAGTGTGAGAGCAGGGAAAATTACTCCCCATTCAGTGTCCCGTCTTTTGTAGAATTCTGTTCTATGAGTAGATGAAATAAACTTCAAAATATCAATTTGTTTTGCACTTTCATCCTCAATTGACGGTGAATTCTTTGTTTGACGATATTCGATCCGTTCTCTTATTCGAAACATTTTTTCCTCCTATTTCGAAGCATATGCTAGATTAGCCCACATATTCATTACTTATATGACAAGCGATTTATCAAAAAACCGTTAATATATTCGATTATGTACGGATAAAGGGGATTTATTACTGTTATGCGACTATCATACAACTTTTATTCAATAAATTCAATTAGCTTCGGAATTGGAACGCCCATCCCTACTCTTCCGCATTGCTATAATCCGGCAGAGTTTGCTTGATGATCCTCCGAAACCTGAATACAATGATAATCAGCATGGGGATGACCGTGGCGCAGGCAAACACGATGTTCGAGCGGGTCTCGAAGTCCAGGCTGGGCAGCAAGTGAGGCACAATCCGCCCCAAAAGCAGAAAGTTGATCACCCACAGCCCTGCGTAAATCACCAGGGCTGCAAAACAGCCTAAACTTTTTCTTCTTCGCCTTCGTCCAAACATCCGTCTTTGCCTCGTTGTAACGTGGTTGCAATTTTCACCCCGGTTTTGCCCGTCCTGTCGGGGAACCTGCCTTCACCATTTTAGTTCGATTTACCTATAATTAAATCTGCAAACCAAATGGTTAATACTTTCGCTATACACTTGCCTTGCAAAAACCATACCAAAGGAGTAGCGCATGATCACCACTCCCCGCTTGACCATCCGCCCGTTTCAAGAGGACGATGCTGCTTCACTGGTTGAATATCTCTCCAACCCGGCCGTCTATCGCTTTGAGCCCGGCGCGCCTGTCACCCTGGATGAAACAAAAGATCTGGCAAGAGAAAGAGCAGCCGGCCGCACTCGTCCGCTACGGGTTCGAGTAATTCGGCATCCACCGGGCAATCGCTTACTGCAACCCGGAGAACATCGCCTCGTGGAAGGTGATGGAGAAAATCGGCCTGCGCAGAGAGGGTCACTTTATCTGGCGCGCCTTTTTCCACAAGGATGAAAAAGGTGCTCTCCTCTGGTTCGATGTGTACGAGTATGCGATATTGAGAGAAGAGATTTATTAGGATTCAGTTTGAGGTTTTTTAAGAACTCCACCCCAGGTGGAACAATTCAAAATTATTGCTCGGTTTCCAATACTTTACCTGATTGTCATGTTGAGCGCTGCGAAACATCCGCCCAGGGGTGAAATTCTCAATTTTCTTCTTAATCAACTGAGCGGGAATTTGGCAAGCGTCGTGATCCTCAAGAAGTTAATTGCGAGGCCTGCTCTTGGGCGGATCCCTCCTTCGTCGGGATGACAATCGGGCGGAGATACCCATGCTTACGATCGGTTGATCAAGCAGTTTGTGTGTGCATTCGGTTTGAGGCCCCTCGAGGGGCGGGGATAAAGGGGTAAGGTGAAACTCATTTCCTCAAATACTCACACAGCTTTTGCAGTGCCTCCGGCATATTCTCCCTGCCAAAACCCAGTCTAAGGTGCCGATCATCATAATCATACACGGTGGACGGCAGCAGCATGATGTTGGCTTCATTCACAACCTGCTGGCAGAAATCAAAGGCGTTTATGCCTCCTTTTATTCTCGGAAAGCCAATGGTTCCTGCTTTGGGTTTGATCCATTCAAACCGATCCTCGAATTCATCAAAGAAGCTGTCCAACAATCCCAGGTTTCTATCGATTCTTGTTAAATGCCCGGCGATTATTTCTTCTTTGGCTCTCAGCGCAATGATGGATAAGATCTCGCCTGGGGCATTGCTGCAAATGGTGGTGTAGTCTTTGAAAGTCGCCATTCTCGAATACAGACGCTTATCTTTTGTGATCAGCCAGCCAATTCTTGCTCCGGCCATGCCAAATGTTTTTGACATCCCAAACAAGGAAATGGCCTTGTCATAAACTTCGCAAGCCGAAGGCAATCGGTCGTCTTTGCTATATTCCAGGAAGCGGTACATCTCATCGGAAAACAAATACAGGTCGTTCTTTCTTGCCAGATCCAGTATTTTTTGGAAGTCTTCTTTGGAAGGCAAATACCCGGTGGGATTGTGGGGGAAGTTCACCACAACCAGTTTCGTCTTGGTTTTGATATTTTGTTCAAGAAAATCCGGATTGAATCTCCAGCCATTTTCTTCTTCCGGCTCCCATTTTGTGACTTCGCAACCCAGGCTTTCAGCAATTTCATACAGAGATTGATAACCCGGAAATGTGCAGATAACGTGGTCGCCTTTTTGCAAAATGCTGTTCAAGGCGATATAGATGCCTTCTTCGGGAACGATTGTCTGGCAGTCATCCGCAGATATACCGTGATACAACTTTGAGATTTCCTGCCTTAGCATGGGGTGCCCCAGTGACTCGGTATAACCAAGCGCCAGATTATCCCACAGGAAACGGGTTTCATCATCCGCCATCTTTACCAGGTCGCTTTGCAGCAAGCCATCGCAATCCGAGCTTGAAAGCAAATACCTGGCAGAAAATTCATATCTGGCAAAATATCGTTCCAGTTTGAAAGGTTTTATGTTCATAGCTTTTAATTTTCCATTGTATATCGATTTACCAGAATCTCAAGTCAAACCGGCCATATTAACCAATAACCCCCATAACTTGCGTATGGGGGTCAGACATAAAAGGCTCCTCGAGTAGGACTCGAACCTACAACCTAGCGGTTAACAGCCGCCCGCTCTGCCGATTGAGCTATCGAGGAAAGTTCTGTTATTATATCGGTTAACAGTTTGTTGTCAAGAAGTGAATGTTAAAATTCCGGTCAATGCCACGCTGCCTTAGCTTTCTTTCGCTGTACCCTCTCCCGCCTGACCCTCTTCGTTGTATAATCAGGCTCATTCAAAAGGCAATGAACAATACAACACCCACTCCCTTACAACCAACCCTTGAAGATATTTTGTTGCAGCATGACCGGCGCGGCATTTCAGCCCTGCGCCCCTTCCTGCCGGCCGACAATACCCTGCAAACGGCCGCTTTCGCCTTGCAGCATTGCGCCCGGGTGATCATCGTGACCGGCTTCTACGTCAACGGTACCGCCGAAACCGACGGTCCCCCCGGTGCGCTGGCCCTGGCGAACGGATTTCTGCAACTGGACAGTCAGGTGACCCTGGTGACCGACCGTTACTGCATGCCCTTTCTGCAAAGCGCCCTCCCGACCTGCAAGCTGTTCGAGTTTCCCATAAACGGTGCGGAAGAAAGTCGCCGGATTGCCCAGGATATCCTTGCTGAAACCCGGCCCACCTTGCTGATCTCGGTGGAACGCTGCGGATTGACCCGCGAAGGCTTCTACCGTAATATGCACAGTGTGGACATCTCACCGTACACCGCCCGCCTGGACGAGCTTTTCACCGGCCGGGAGAACACCATTGGCATCGGCGACGGCGGCAACGAGATCGGTATGGGTCTGCTGTACGGCCGGCTGATTGCCCTGCCGCAACTGGTTGCCAATCCCACCACCACTGCCACCACGCACCTGCTCATCTCCACCGTCTCCAACTGGGCGGCTTACGGGCTGCTGGGAGCCATGAGCGCGGTCAGCGGTAAAAATCTGCTGCCCTCTGTGGAGCAGCAAAGCCGCATTCTGCAAGATATCGTAGCGCGCGGTGCCACCAACGGCGTCAACGGCCGGCAGGAAAACAAGGTCGACGGTTTCGATGAAGCGGTCAACGATGCCATCCTGGAAGACATCCACAGGCTGGTTGATCCGGTTCTGAAAACCGAAAAAAGACAGTAAAATGATTTGTTTTTTCGGAAACAAATTTCCGGTACATCGCCTATCCCCAAACCCTTCCTTTCCGGGAAAGGGCTTTTAATTTCTATGGGTTTTGAGCCGTTTTGCGGCTCAAAACCCATAGAACAGTTTCCACGCCCGGCAGGAAGGTTGTGAAAAAATTCACTTTAATATAACTTTGTCACCTCACTCCTTTTATTAGCGATGGTCCAAGCAAAATCATGTTGTTTAAGGAACCAGAAGCCCCGGCGCGGTGGTCACCAGGATGGCTGCCAGCATGCCGATGAGCTGCCTGCGGTACGGTTTGCTGTATTTGAAAACCCGCAGTTTGCTCCTGCGGGTTACGCGGGGTTTTTCATCATCTGATTGCAGATAACCCCGCCATCCTCCACCACCATAAAATCCCATCTTTTAATTCACTTCCCCCATAATTCCTGATTTGTCATCAGGACATCGATGATGTTTTCAACCATGTGGTCGATTCTTTCCACAGTGGAGACCGTGATGGTGCTTGCCTTCGGCCAGCGCTGCTCCAGGGTAGACAATAATTCTTCCCGTACCACCACCAAGGCCAGATGAAATTTACCGCTGTCCACAGCCGGCAAGGCGGTCGTCCACCCGGTGTTTTGTACCAGTTCCAAAGGGCCTACTTCATCGATCACCAGTAAATCACACGGGATTGACTGCTCCAGGACGGTATTGCACCATGTCACGCAGCGATTGTCGAAAATCCAGCCATCTGTACGAATTTCCGCCTTTGCATCATTCTCATCCGGCAGATGAGCCAGCATAAAACGTTTTCCGCTGTTCAAGTCCTCCACGCCGATGCCTACCTTTGCGTCACCTTTGATAATGGCTGGTGAAAGCAAGCCCCTCACCTGCCAGTTTGCTTTTCGGGCAATCTCCACCACCCGCCGGCAAAGCAAAGTTTTTCCGCTATCGCGTGCGCCTGTTACCAACAGAATTTGACCGGTGAATTTTTCCATTGCTTTCTCTTCCCTCTGATTGGATTTCTCCCTGCCAGTTTCGTCACCTGACTGAGATTATTATACATTGAACAGGTGGAGCGAAACAATAATTATTCATTTCCCTCCCAGCTCTGTGTACCGGAAACAGTCCACCGTGTGATCATTCACCAACCCCACCGCCTGCATAAATGCGTAACAGATGGTCGGCCCCACAAAGGTGAAGCCGCGCTTTATCAAATCCTTGCTCATCCCCTCAGATTGCGGCGTTTTGGCCGGTATCTCCGACATGCTTTGCAGATGGTTCTGAAGCGGTTTCCCATCGACAAATCTCCAAATGTACTTTGAAAAGCTGCCAAATTCACCCTGAATATCCACAAAGGCGCGCGCATTGCGGATCACTGAGCGAATCTTAAGCCGGTTGCGGATGATCCCCGGATTTTGGAGCAAGGCTGCCACCTTGTCCTCATCGTAGGTCGTGATGATCTCAGGCCGGAAGTTATCCAATGCCTGGCGATAGTTCTCACGGCGTTTCAGGATGGTGCTCCAGGTTAATCCAGCCTGTGCTCCTTCCAATGTAAGAAACTCAAACAGTAGCCGGTCATCATACACTGGCACGCCCCATTCATTATCATGATAGGCAGTCATCGATTCACCCTGTGCCCAACCACATCGACCAGACATCATCATGCTCCTTTATGAATATAAAAGATTGAATTCGATACTCATTATTTAACCAGAAATTCCTGTATGGGTGGGCATTTTGCGGTTTCGATTTATATGTCCTTTTATGTATACCAGGAGACACATTACGCGCTTTGTTTCTCAACAGAATACGGTAAAATCAACGCATGTTTTCCATTCAAACTTGTATGGATGCCATACACTCTGCCTACCCTGAACTGGAAATCACCAGCGCCCGGCCTGACACAAGCGGACAATTCAACTTTGTGCTGCTGGTCAATGATTTGTTCATCTTTCGATTTCCGCGCTACCCACAGGGGATAACCATCCTCGAGCGCGAGGCTGCCATCCTGGATGCAGTCTGTTATCACCTGCCCCTGCCTGTGCCCAACTTTACCTACCGCAGCCTGGCCAGCCACACACCGGGCCAGGCATTCGTCGGATATCGCAAGCTGCCCGGCGTTTTGTTGCGGGGTGAAACACTCAGTTCCATCCAGTCAGAAAAGACCATCCGCCGGCTGTCTGTTCAACTGGCCGGTTTTCTGGATGCCCTGCACCACGTCCCGCCCTCCAGTGTTCCCCTGGAGTTACCGCTCACCGGCACCCGTACCGAATGGGAAGAAATGTACCAGGAGATCCGCACTTTGCTCTTCCCCTGCATGCGCCCGGATGCCCGGCAGTGGACGGCCAATCACTTTGAAACTTTCCTGGCAGATACCGCTTTACAGCAGTACAAACCCTGCCTGATTCATGGTGATTTCGGTCCTGGCAATGTGCTGTATGATGCAGAGTCGCGTACCTTGTGCGGCGTGATCGATTTTGGTTTTGCCGGTCTCGGCGACCCGGCCCAGGATATTGCCGCAGCATCCTGTTTTGGCGATTCCTTTCTGGAGAATATTTCCACTTCTTACCCGCACTTGCAGAGCCTGTTGCCGCGCGCCCGCTTCATCAAGGGCACTTTTGCGCTCCAGGAAGCCTTGCACGGCATAAAAAGTGGTGATGATGAAGCCTTTCAAAACGGGATGGAACAATACCGATAAACAAGGAGTCTCCTATGCTCTACGAAACAGAACTGGTCTATCTGAAAAATGCCTATCAAACCGAGTTGGAAACGGAGATCATCCGGATCGGGCAGGATGAAACCGGCAGCCCGCTGCTGTATCTCGACAGCACCCTGTTCTATCCTGAAGGCGGCGGACAGCCCTCGGATGTGGGCACCATCAGCGGGCCAAACGGCGTAGCCAAGGTCATCCATGCCCGTTATCAGCAGGGTGTGGTGGCACACCGCTGTGAGATTGATGGCAATTTCAATGAAGGCGACGCTGTCATCTGCCGGATTGACTGGCATGAGCGACACCACAATATGCGCGCCCACACAGCCGGGCATGTGCTGCACGATGCCCTGGTTCAGCTTCCCCACCCGCAGGATCTGTTTCCACTCAAGGGGAACCATAAGAATCTATATGTCGATTACACCGGCAGTCCCCTGCCGGCCGCACTGGCGGTTGAATTGGAGCAGAAATGCAATCAGATCATTGCCGCCGACTACGAAACAGTCATCCGGGAAGTCGATTTGGAAGAACTGCAGCGGATTTGTGATTATGTGCCCGCCAACCTGCCCACCGGCAAACCTTTGCGTGTCGTCAAGATCGGTCCCCACTCACCCATGCCATGCGGCGGTACGCACGTGCAACGCACCGGTGAGATCGGGCCGATGAAAATCCTCGGCATCAGCCTTAAAAAAGGCGTCAACCACATCAAGTACCAGTTATCGGATACTGCTGACTGAAGACCCGGTCAACACAACAAACATCTCATCGGATGAGAACGGTTTGCCCATTGGAGCCAGCATTCAACGAGTCGGGGAGGTACGAAATGAATAATATGAATGATCAGGATTTTCCTGTCTTTGATGCGAAAGCCTTTGACGATTGGGCGAACAGCTACGATACTGACATAAATCGCGAAGCCGGCTTCCCGTTTGAGGGCTTCAGTGCAGTGATGAATGAAATCATCCGCTGTGCCGCTCCAAAACCGGGCATGCACATTCTCGACCTGGGGACCGGCACCGGTGAACTGGCAGCCCGTTTTGCCGGATCAGGCTGCCTGGTCACCGGAACCGATTTCTCATCCGAAATGCTCAAGGTGGCTCAGCAGAAATACCCGTTCATAAATTTCCAGTTCCAGGATCTTCTTCAGCCCTGGCCTTCTGCACTGAGCGGGAAATATAACCGGATTGTTTCCGCTTATGTTTTCCATCACTTCCCGCTGCAAAAAAAGGTCGAGCTGGTGCAGGAGATGAGCACTCACCTTGAACCGGATGGCCAAATTGTGATCGGCGATCTTTCCTTCGGGACGTCCACCCACCTTAATGAAGCCCGTCAGCACTATGGGGAGGCATGGGACGAGGAGCTGTATTGGGTCAAAGCGGAGGCACTCCCGGCGCTAAAACAAGCCGGTTTTCACTCAACCTACAAGCAAATTTCATTCTGTGCCGGGGTTTATTGCATATCCCCTTTTCCAGGATAATCCGATGAACACATCTGAACCCCAAATTCCCGAACGGTTTTTTCTGCCTTTGCAGATTATTGCCGAACGATTACAGGACAGCGGTATCGATTGGGCCATTACAGGCAGCCTGGGTTGGGCATTACAGGGAATTCCGGTTGAGATACATGACATCGATCTGCAAACCGATGAAGCGGGTGCCGTCCGAATGGAAGAACTGTTATCCGAATTCAGCCGTCAAAAATTGTACCGGCGCATTTCTGAACGGCTGCAATCGCATTTTGCCGTGCTGGAGATCAGCCGGATCACGGTCGAAATCATGGGGGCACTTCAAAAGCGTTTGGAGAACGGCCAATGGGAGCCGGCGGTGGATATCCGCCTCCACCGCCGATGGGTGGGCTATCACAATATGCGCCTGCCAGTGCTCTCACTGGAATATGAACACCGCGCTTATAATCAGATGGGGCGCACCGAAAAAGCGCACCTGCTTGAACCTTACCTTCACATTGGAAAAAATACCATGACAGAACCCAAAGACCATCACGGAGCAGAAGATACTTCGCAAGAACAGTACCCCAATGAAACCATGCGCCTCTTGATGCAGCGCGCCAGCCTGCGCAGCTTCAGTTCCAAACCTGTTCCCGCAGATGTATTGCGTTTGATTCTGGATGCCGGCAACCACGCCGCCAGCGGTGGCAATCTGCAACCTTGGTCCGTTATCAAAATCCAGTCCCCTGAAACCAGGCATTGGCTTGCTGAATGCTGCCAGCAGGGTTTTATCGAGGCTGCACCGGTCAGCCTGATCTTCTGCATCGATTTTCACCGCCTCAAACGCTGGGCCGATCTGGAAACCGGCCCATTTACCGCCGATCACTCCTTCCGTCATTTCTGGATTGCCTTCCAGGATACCATCATCGCTGCTCAAAACACCTGCACTGCAGCCGATGCAATGGGGCTGGGCTCGGTGTATATCGGTACCATCATGGAATTTATGCCCGATCTGCAGGAGAAACTCAAGCTCCCCCAGGGCGTGATCCCGGTGGTGCTGGTATGTCTGGGGTACCCCAAAAATGCGCCTGTGCCTAGAAAAAAACTGGGTGTGGATGCTTTGGTGCACGAAGAAACGTATCACGAGCTGGATGATGATGCCCTGCTGGCAGCTTTCAATGAGAAATACAGCGACCGGTCATTCCAGATTACGCCTGAGCGGTTGGAGACCATCGAAAAAGTATGCCTGGAAGCTCACGGACATGAATTTGCGGATCGATGCATTGCTCATATCAAAGAGGCGGGCACCATTAATCCTGTCATCCACTATTTTGGATTGCATTACCTGGCCAATGAAATGCCGATGGACAACCCAAAATTCCTTCAGATCCTTCAGGATTGCGGGATTTACTGGATGAAAGAGTTTCAAAAAAAGGATCATTAACGGATGATCGTCGGGGGTGAGAAAATGCCGCTACCGGCTATTCCACCATATATGCAATGCTCAGTGTACCGGGTCCGGTATGTGTCCCGATGACGGGACTGACCTTGCTAAAAATACTTTCGACCGGGTTAAAACGTTGGTTAACCTCTTCAAGCAGCTCCTCGGCTGGTTTCTGGGCGCCTGCATGGAAAACCGAGATGTGAACCTGCTTGTATCCCTTGATATTAATATCCCGCTCCACCAGGTCAATCATCCGCTGCACTGCTTTACGGGTGGTCACCACACTTTCCACCAGTTCAATTTTCCCATCCTTGATTTCCAGAACCGGCCGGATTTTCAGAACGGTACCAAACAAATGTTTTGCGCCGCCAATTCTTCCCCCCTTATACAGGTATTTCAACGTTTCGACCGTAAAATAAACGCCAATTTTTTCGTAAGCCGCTTCTGCAGCCGCCTTGCATTCCATCAGGTTGGCACCAGCTTCCGCTGCGCGGGCTGCCACAAGCACCTGAAAGCTCAATGCCATGGCGACCAACCGGGTATCCATTATTTCGATCGGTGCTCCCGGAAAATTCTCTTTGGCGTCCAGCGCAGATTTCAGACAGGCCGACAAACCGGCCGAAATGGGTAAGACCAAAACAGAATTGCCACTGTCAATCAATTCTTTAAAAAGCTGTTCATACGTGAATACATTGGTCTGGCTGGTTGTAGGCAGTTCGCTGGCGGATGCCAGCCGGTCATAAAATTCATCTGCCGTAATGTCCACGCCATCCCGGTATGTTTTTCCATACCAGATCACATTCAATGGCACCACATGGATGCCATATCGATCGATAAATTCCTGAGGGAGATAAGCGCTGCTATCCGTAACAATGCTAACCTTTGTCATTGCGCAACATCCTGTTTTGATTATTTATTTTGATTAAAGTATATCCGAATCAGAGTAAATACGATCACTGCAAGCGATATTAATAGCATTATACTATTGTCGTACAGCCTAAGGGAAGTGATTATCTGACCTGTTGTAAAAATATGCCACGAGGCATAACATTTTTTTGATCTGAGATGACGAATAGCCAAAATACCCATTACCATCGTCATGCTGGAAGATTCGCCCAAATAACGAAAAAGCCAAATACTCACTCAAAGACGAACGCTACACTGCTTTAAGAAAGACCATTCAGGCAAGAATGTCAACGCAAGGCCTATATTTCAATATAGAGAGGGTGTTGAATAAGTCCTTTTATTTAGATGGTGGTATTGCATAACCTGCATAAAACGAGGTTTTTGCCGATTTCACGGCCGTCACCTAACCCCCCGTCCCCCTTCCCAAAACGGGAAGGGGGTGAAAATCCCTTTCTCTGGGGTTTTTTGAGCCGCAAAACGGCTCAAAAAACCCCAGTAAGTGGTTTCCCCGCCCAGCAGGGGCGGGGATAAAGGGGTGGGGTGTAGTAGATCCAAAACTTTGG